>JAQQAM010000157.1 GCA_028532905.1 Spirochaetales bacterium | reverse complement strand
GATGTGTATGAAAATGAACCCGGCGCCTCTGACAAGGAGTTTGCCGACACAGAGCTGGCAGCAGTGATTACAGGAACCCACCATATAGGGGCTTCCACCGATCAGTCCTCAGAGGCCATCGCGGCGGAAGTTGTCAATATTGTCAAAGCCTATATGGAAAGCGGTAAACCCCTGCATCAGGTGAACAGTCAGGACAAGAGCCTGGGCAACTACAATCTTGTGGTCCGCCACTATAATAAAGTTGGTGTACTGGCGGGAGTTCTGGATGAACTGAGAGCCGCGAATATCAATATTGAAGAAATGGAAAACTCCATTTTCTCCGGAGGTAGAGCCGCCGTCTGTACTCTTAAACTGGATGACAGTCCGGACAGCGCCGTTCTGGAAAAGATTCAAAGCAGGGACCATATTATCCAGGTTGCTCTGAAATAATTTCCCCATATTTTTGCCACCCCTCGGGCGCGGAGCTGCAGTTTGCATTCCGTGCCCTTTTTTTATCCCCTGACAGTGACAGAATCCGGCTTCTGATCGGTTTAATTAACAGAAACACCGAGAAGAGGTTGATATGAAAAAATACAGTTTGATAATTATGATTTTACTGGCGGCTGCTTTACAGCTGAGTGCCTATGGACAGGGTGATCCCGGTTATGATGGAAATCCCGGTTCAAGAGAGAAACTGGGTAGCTTTGATTCTGTGGCCATCCACATCAGGGCGGAAACAGAGCTGATCAGAGGGTCAAAGAACAGTGTGGATATTCAGATGTCCGAACGGGCAGCCCGGAACATTGATGTGTATAACGATCGAGGTACCCTTGTCATCAAAGCCAGAAACGGCTACTGGGTCCGTAAGGATGATTCCGTAAAAATCAGAATTACCATGCCCCGCTGGGAATCTGTAAAAATGACAGCCTCCGGAAAACTCTATTCCTCAGACCGATGGGATCTGGATTATGCTCTGATCAGAAACAGCGGGTCCTGCGAAATCAGGCTGGACAGTCTTGATACGGACAGACTGAATTTCCGGGGAAGCGGTTCGGGGGATATCCGCTTTGGTGAACTTATTGTACAGGATGATATTGAAATGACCTCCACCGGATCGGGAGATATTGATGCGGATTACCTGGAGTGTGAAAACCTGTCCCTCCACCTGACCGGTTCCGGTGATTTTTCTGCACAGCTGGATACAGAGATTTTCACTGCCAGAACAACCGGATCGGGAATGATCATTGCTTCAGGCAGCTGCTTCCGGGCCGATTTCAACACCACAGGTTCAGGAGGAGTCTCTGCTGAAGACCTGGATGCTGAAGAAGCCTATATCCGAATTACCGGAAGCGGCGATACAACCCTGAAAGACGGAGCCCATCTGAAAGAGATCCGGATGACCGGCAGCGGGACCTTCCGGAGCCTCTAGAACTTATACCGGAGACCGGTCATAAAGGACATGCCGTTAATGTAATCCCTGCTGCTGTCCCACTGGTCTCCCCGATTCCAGGCGAATGTGGATGTATCATCCCCTGCCATGAAAGTGGCATACCCTACCAGAAACAGTCCCTGATAGATATTCCACCCTGCCCCGCCTGTAATCATAGCCGAAGCATCCATGGGAGAAATTACAGACTGAACCGAATAAAAGGTTCCGTCCCCTGTGGTCCAGGAGATTTCAGGGTACAGGTACAGACCATAGACCGTATCCCGGACGGCTCTGTTCTCCCAGTTCTGAAAAGGAAAGCAGAGAGTTTCCAGACGCAGGTTCAGGGTATTGTTCCGGTTGATTTCCTGCATATGGAAGAATCCCAGAGAGAGCATCCAGGTCTCCTTCCAGTCCGGGGTGCCCGGATTGTCCTTCTTCTGCTGTTCTGTGGGTACGGCAAGAGAACTGGAAAGGTACCAGTCGGGGCCGATATTCCCCTGAAGACTGATGTAGGGTCTGTGACCGATGACATCACCGTCCACTTTTGTCTGTCCTTTATAGAGGTAGCCCCCCTCGAATTTGAGGCCCCCCGCCAGGAAATAGAAGCGTCCTCCCAAAGAGGTTTTATCCAGCCCCGGTGTAGAAAGGCCTGTTTCGGAAATTTCAAATGCCGGCGGCAGAACGACTCCCTCCACAAATGAGAAAGGCCCCAGAGGCACATTGACCGATGTGAGCCAGGCGGTATCGGAACGGAGCTCGGTCTGGGTCAGGTCCAGAACCGGATTCAGACTGCCGAACACCACATCTCCCGCGTTGAACACAGTCCCCTGTCCCCAGACCAATCGGCTCTTGCCCAGGGTCATTCTGAAACCGGGAAACCGGGTTCTCACATAGGCCCGTTTCACATTGAGTGCCGGAACAGTAGAGGCGCCGGCGCCGTAGAGGTCCACGGGAAAGAACTCAATTTCCGTATGGCCCTGCACATTACTGTTCTTTACAGATCGGAATGAGAGGGAGGCATTGCCGCTGGGGAGAAAGTGCCATTCATCAATCCCCCGGTAGACCGTATTGTAGAACTCCAGATCCGATAAGACCTCGGTTTCTGCAGACAGTGCGGCCAGAGGGATGAACAGCAGCAACAGAATTATGATTTTTTTCATTTTACTTCCTTGGATCCGTCCGATTTACCAGGCCAGCTGATCCAGAGAGAAGAAATCTCTTCCCAGAACGGGATTGATTTCGATCTCATCCAGAACCATTTCTGTGCTGGAGTTTTTCTTGAGCTTGTCTTCCAGAACCATTTTGGAGATGATGACCTTGCCCTCCATTTCTCTGACTTCCAGAACCCGCATCTCCTTGAGGAGTTTGCCGGATTTAGAAAAATACCGGACCTGCTCAGGGACATAGGTTTCCTTTTCAATCCAGAGGGTCTGGGCAGGATAGGGAACCTTCCGGCTCTTGGCGGTCATCTGAATGACAAAGCAGTCCTTTCCGTCTATGGTTTCACTGCCTTTCAGCTCCACATCATACTGCCTGAGGGTATCATTCCCTGCGGTCATATCCTCATAGGAGATATCAGAGCCCATCATGGACTGCTTCAGAGCGGCACCCTGAAGACGGATAATCTCTTCGGCATCGGGGTAATAGAGAAACAGTTCATCCGAGGTTCTCAGGATTTTCTGTCCCCGTTCCGCGGCGGATGTGAACTCGATAATGAAATTGTCATTGCCTTCAGACCAGCTGATGTAATCCACTTTTTTTGTGCCGAACCGGTCGTTGGTAATCATGGAACCTGTGGTTTTCATGGTGGCAAAATACTGCTGCTCGTCCACTTTACGGATGATCTCTTCTGCGGTCTGGGACCAGAGGAGAGTTGCAGTAAAGAAAAGAAGAAACAGAATGGCTGTTGTTTTTTTGTTTTTCATAGGGTACTCCCAATCAATATTTGTAAGAGAGGCATTGGGCCTCTCATTTTATACGGCTCTCAAGGCTTCCACCGGCTCAATCCGGCTGGCTTTTCTTGAAGGAAATATGGACACCACGGATGTCATGACGACCGAATAGAAGAATACCAGCACCGTCGATTTCAGGCTCAGTTTCGGGTAGAGAACCGGTGCGATATCAAAGTCCACTCCCTCCATGGCCGAACCGAAATCAATGCCGGTTATGGACAGAAGATGAGTAAACAGGATACCCAGAAGAACACCGAAAAAAGATCCGATGATTCCGATGTACAGGGATTCCAGGAAAAAGAGTCTGACCAGATCTTTCCCGTTCATCCCCATGGCACTGAGGGTTCCGATCTCCTTCATTCTTTCAAAAATAACCATAATGGTCGTATTCAGGATGACCGTGGAGGCCAGGAAGAAGAAGAAGAGAGCAAAAATGTTGTAAACCGTTTCCGCCATCTGAATAAAGGAATAACTGGTCTCGATATCCTGCCAGTAGGTGATTTCCAGATTTTCACTGTCACTCAGCCCTGACGGCAGGGAAGCCGTAAGGGCCCGTTCATCCACGTCTGCATCAAATTTGACTAGCATTTCCTGTACCTGATCCGGCATTCTCAAAAGGTGCTGAACCCTGTCCAGAGGGGCATAAAAGGTGTTGTCGCTCATGCCTGAAAGGGGGAACACCGCCAGTCCTGTCACTTCCAGAGTAATGGCATTGGTGCCCCGGCTGGCTGTTGAGGAGAGCAAAGTGATTTTATCCCCTATGCCGACTCCCGCTTTTTCTGCCAGTTTGTAGCCCAGAAGAGCTTCGTTTTTTCCGCTTTCCGGAAGCCTGCCCTTCTGCAGCACATCGGGTCCCAGATCCTGAAAGGCGGATTCTGTGGAAAAATCCAGTCCCACACCCATGGCATTGTAATTCTCCTCACCCCGGTAAATACGGGCGGGAAAGGAGATCCGCGGACTGACCACAGAGACACCGGGTGTTTCCAGCAGTTCCCGACTCAGGATATCCACATTCTCAATGGTCAGATGCATGGGATTAAGACGTTCGTTTTTCGTAAAATCCCTGTCTCTGATCCTGATACCCCCGGTGGAATAGGTCTGGAGATTGTATGTGATATCCGCTTTCATCCCCCCCAGAAGGGAGAAGAGCAGCACAATGCTCATGGCAGCCACCATAATGGCGGTGGCCGACAGAATACTCCTTCTGAGGTTTCTGTATATATTTCTATACGCTATTGATCCTAGTTTCATATTAACTCCCTGTGAGCGGGATTCCCGCTCAATTCCTCTGCTCCCGGAACCGTAACTCCGGCAGCCCGAAGGGCTAGTTGTACCTGAGACATACAGGTATATCCAGTTTCAAAGCCCTTCTGGTAGGCAGCCAGGCCACCAGAACCGCCATAACAGTTCCAATCACAAAAGCGGTAATGAAGGTAGTAGGGTCCCAGGTGCCGTAGGCGATGGCGGAAATACGGTATCCCATATCTCCCGACTCCATGGTTTCGGAATAGTCGATCCCCTTGTTCACCAGAAACAGATTCACCAGAGCCCCCAGAATCACACCGCCCAAAGAGCCGGTAAAACCGATTCCCGCCGCTTCCATCAGAAACAGATTACGGATGGATTTATTCTTCATACCCATGGCGCGCATCATCCCCAGCTCTCTGATTCTCTCGAACACAGACATCAGTATGGTATTGGAGATACCCACAGCGGCAATCAGGAAGACAAGAAACAGGACAGAAGAGCTGCCCGACCGCTTGGCGGCAGCCAGATCCACATAGTCTGCTCCCAGAATACGCCAGTCCAGCAGATCCAGCCCGGCATCAGCAGCAAGAGGCTGCAGTTCGGCCAGCATCGCCGCTTCCCGGCTGTCCCGGGGAAGGGAAACATAGACTCCCGTGGCATAATCATCCATATCAAGGGCATAACGGACCGTATCCAGAGGAACATACATGCCGTAGCGGTTCACCACGGGGTTATCGCTTTCCAGGATACCCACAATTTCCAGATCCATGGTCTGAAAATACCCGTCAAAAGTCCGGGTGACGATAGTTAGGGGATATCCCACTTCTGCCCCCAGATCCTTAGCCAGCCACTGCCCCATGAGAACACCGTCTTCCCCGGCCTCCAGGTAGCGTCCGCTGGCCACATTATCCTTCAGACGGAATACGTCTGAATCGTGTTCCACATCTATGCCCGTGACTTTCACCTGCAGGTTGCCGTCTTCAGGAAAGGGATCTTTATAGACAATCATATCTCCGGCAAAATCAATCCGGGAGACGGCCTTCACATTCCGGGCTCTCAGCTGGGCAACCAGATTTTCCGAGGAGTCTACAGGCCTGTCCAGAGGCAGCATAGCCCGGTCTTCCCAGTATTCGGGATGGAAAAAGCCGGCGGAACCTGTCTCATACCAGATCAGGTTTCTCTGTGAATCTTCATCCAGCCCTTTGAGCAGTGAGTCGATGAGGATAAAACACATGATGCCGAAGGCGATGGCTGAAGCCGTAATAATGGTTCTTCTGCCGTAACGGAACAGGTTTTTTACCGCCATTCTTGGTAGAAAGGTCATAACTTACCTCCGTTCGTCGGATGTGAACTCGCCGTCATGGATATAAACCAGTCTGTTGGCATAATCCATAACCATTTTGTCATGTGTGGAAAAGACAAATGTTGTTCCATGCTTCTCGTTCATCTCTTTCATAAGCTTGAGAATCTCTTCTCCCGTATGGGAGTCCAGATTGGCCGTAGGTTCATCGGCCAGAACAATCAGAGGATTCTTCACCAGAGCCCGGGCAACCGCCACACGCTGCTGCTGTCCTCCCGACAGTTTGGCCGGCCTGCGGTGTTCCATTCCCTCAAGACCCACTTCTCTGAGGATTTCCATGGTTCTGTCTTTGATCTCTTTATCTTTGAGCCCTAAAAGCTGCAGAGAGAAAGCCACATTTTCAAAAGCCGTCAGAACGGGAATCAGATTATAACTCTGGAAGATAAATCCCAGTTTGTTCCGTCTGAAGGTTGTTTTATCCTCTTTTTTAAGGGATGTAACCTCTTCACCGTCTATCAGGATCTCCCCTTCGTCCACCGCATCGATACAGCCGATCAGATTGAGGAGAGTTGTTTTTCCGGACCCGGAAGGACCGGCAATAGAGATAAACTCACCCTTGTCAATCACAAGGTCCACACCCCTGAGGGCTTTTACTTCCGTGTCGCCGGCCTTGTAGGTTTTCTTTACACCAGTAATATTTATCATTTTTCCATACCTCCTGTGCTTCCGCCTTCTGCGGAGCCTCGGGATTCATTTTCCTTATCTAACTGTTTCTGAAGAGACGTCATTCCCATGGTTCCCCCCAGGTTCATACTGTCCAGTGCCGAAGACGGCAGAATCATCATTGACCCTTTGTGCCGGATTCCCTCATACACCATATTCATGGCTCTCAGCTGCAGAGCTTCCGGACTGCCCTTATAATTTTCTGATGCTTCCCGGAATTTACGGGCCACTTCAATCTCCGCTTCCCCCAGAATAATACGGGACTGTTTTTCCCGTTCCGCCTGAGCCTTTTTGCTCATGGCATCTTCCAATTCCCGGGGGATGATCACATCGGTAAACTCAATGGAGAGGATGGAAACGCCCCAGGGATTGGTTTTGGCATCCAGAACCCTCTGAATTTCATGGCCCAGCTCTTCCCGTCCTGACAGCAGGGTGGACAAATCGTGCTTGCCGATGGCATCGCGCAAAGCAGTCTGCGCCGACAGGCTGATGGCCTCTTCAAAGTTTTCTACTTCCAGTACAGCCTGCTTGGCATCCCAGACCATCCAGAAACACAGGGCATCCACATGAACGGGAACCGTATCTTTGGTAATGGTCTTTTCCGCACTGAAATCGGTGACCCGGATTCTTGTATCCACATAGGCGGCTACCCGGTCCACCAGGGGAATCAGGGTAAAAAGCCCCGGCCCGTGAACAGAGCGGAACCGTCCCATCCGCAGAACGACCACCTTATCCCACTGATAAATCAGTTCCATGGAGGCTGAGAACAGAATTCCCAGAGAAGCCGCAATGGCCAAGGGATAATAGGCGGTACTCATCTGAACAGGCAGATAAAGCCAGGCTCCTATAATCAGCAGTACATTCATAATCCACAGAGGAACGATGGCCAGAATGATACCGCCCCACAGGATACCCCCTGCGTAATAGACGATCTCTTTCAGATCAAAAAGATCCCCCCACAGATACTGTGCGGTTGTTCCCAATGCCAAAAAAATTCCGAGAATCATAAAGGAGAAGGCATTGTAGCTGTAATCCTTTTTCAGGATCGGCTGCCTCTGATTCTTCACTCCGTCCAGTTTTTTCTGAAAAACATTCATTATCCTCTCTCCTCTGTTTCCGGGGATGATTTATCCTTTTCCGACATATTCTGAAGAGCCTGTACCAGGTCGTTCACAGTAAAACCGTAGGAACCGGCCTTGATCACAACCGGGCGGATAATCTGCTCCAGGATTCTCTCCCGCTCCAGATCATCCAGCTCAATTTTCTTCCCGCTGATAAAGGTGCCTGTCCCCTGCTGGGTGGTGACGATGCCCCTGATTTCCATTTCGTTGTATGCCTTACCCACGGTATTGGGATTGATACGCAGTTCTACCGCCAGTCCCCGGACCGTAGGAAGCTGCTCACCCTTTTCCAGCCTGCCGTCGGCGATGGCCAGCTCTACCTGCAGAATGATCTGCTTGTAATAGGGCACACCGCTTTTCGGATCAAGGGTAAAATCGAGCCTGTTGACTTCCGCTTCTTTTACAGCCATGTTCTATTGCTCCATTGTACTATTGCTATAGTACAATATAAAAATAGATCTTCCAAACTCATTTGTAAAGGGTGAATTTTCTTAAAATATAAAAAAAATGAAAAATTCGGTTAAAAAGCCGGGCTGTCAGAACAGAGCTGTCAGCAGGAGGGATTCAGAAGAACCATATGAATAGGATCTTCTTAAAAGGGGCGCCAGGGAGCCAGAAAAGTTCTGTTTCGATTAAAATAGGCGTGGATTTCGGGGAGCAGATCCATCGACGGAGGAATGAGATGGAGCCTTTCTGTTTCTATCTTCAAGAGTCCCGTCCTTTTTCCTGAGACTGCCAGAGTGTGAGAGCCGCCCGGACAGACCGGGTCATTTCCCGGGAAAAGTCACTGTCGAATTTCCGGGCATAGTTATGCTGCCCTGGATTTTCCGCATTATTTTTGAAGGTGATCCCGGAATAAAACTCCTTTTCATAAGGGGCATACATATCCCGGAACTCCCGGGGACTCAGTCTTTTATATTCATCTTTAAAGTGGATATATCCGGGAGCAAAGCGCAGAACGGGTTTTTCCTTTTCATACTCCGTTTTGGGATAACCGTAACAGACCATGGTCACAGGGAACACATAGTCCGGCAGACTGAACATGTCTCTGTGAGTCTCCCAATTCTCCATGATATCCCCGATATAGCAGGAGCCCAGTCCCAGAGATTCAGCAGCCAGAACCGATGTCTGCGCCGCAATAAGGGCATCATTGCAGGCCAGAAGGAAATCCCCTTCCCCGGGGGTCCGCATTGTCCTGCCCTCCCGGCGGCAGTACTCCTCCACACCTGAATGCAGATAATGGTCAAATGTCCTCTGATAATCGGCAAGGAAGATCAGAACAAAGGGCGCTTTGGCGATAAAGGGCTGGTGGTCACAGCTCTCAACCAGACGCTCTTTCTTATGCTGACTATCCACTTCCAGTATGGAGTAGAGCATCATATTCCCGGCTGTGGGAGCCCGCATGGCGGCATGAATAATCTGATTTTTCACATCCCGTTCCACTGCCTTATGGGCATAGGAGCGGAGAGATTTTCTGTTATTGATCAGGCGGATGGTGGGATTCATAGTATGGCGCCGGACTCCGCCTACTGAAGAAGCAGCTTTATGGCATTATGATTATCCGTATAATACACGCCCACAGGACTGCCCAGATCCTCCCAGATGGAGGTCATATTGGCTTCCCGGTCGTCGTTGTAGGGGTGGGTCCGCAGAAAGTCCAGCTGTCCGTCTCCCTCCACTCCGTATTCATCCTCCATCCGGTTGAAGAAATCCTGCATGGCCCGCAGTTCATAATTCCTGTTAACAACGGGATTATCATACACACTGTACATATACCTCAGGGCGTATTCATCGGCCTCATACTCGTTGTCCCGCGTAAAGGCCAGTCCCCCCAGTCCGGTTGTCAGATTGGCCAGGAGTTCTCCCATCAGTGTGGGTTCCTCTCCCAGAAGAATACTCCAGAGAATTTGTATGCCGTAGACCTTGGTCATTCTGTCTGTGGAATGGCGTCTGTCAGAATGGGCAATTTCATGGGCCATGACCCCGGCCAGCTCCGCTTCAGAACCGGCAAAATTGAGGAATCCCGTATAAAAATAGAGATACCCGCCGGGTGCGGCAAAGGCATTGAGAACATCCTTATCGATAATGGTTACCTGCCATTCAAACACATCCCGGTTGTAAATCTCATTGGATTCCAGAATGCGGTTCATAATATCTTCCACATAGGTATAAATAGCCTGATTGTTCTGACTGGCGTATCGTTCCAGCACCGGATACTCTTCCGGATTGGCCAGAATTTCCTCATGCAGCTGCTCTCCGAAGGCCACATCATCCTGGAGGGAAAAGAAGTTGAAATCCCCCTGGGCATCACAGGAGAAGAAAAGAAGGGGCAGCATCAGTGCCGGCAGTATAAAAAGTTTATTCATTTTACGTTTCATACATTCATTTTACATTCTACAGCGCCCTTTTTCAAAGCCCAAAAAGGATTAAAAGAAGTTTATGAGACTCTGCGCCGATAATGACACAAGATGAGTTAATTTTCAGGAAAACATTGTGCAGACCTTATACTGGTTACCCTATGTAATTATTACAGTTCTCAATCTGCTGTTAGCGGTCTATATTACAGGACACAAAACGGCTCGGGGAGCCCTGTCCCTGATCATCATCGTAGCAAGCAATGCCATGTGGTGTCTGACGGAAGCTTTGATTCAGATGAGTTTTCCTCTTAATATCCGTATGTACCTGACATCCATCCAGTATATTTTCATCGTTGCGGTTCCGACTTTTTTCATAATCTTTGTTATGGAGTATCTGGGGATCTCAAGATCTTTCAGAAAAAACCGTTACCCCTATCTTGCCCTGTTCCCCCTGTTAACGATTATCTCCGTATGGACTAATCCCATGCATCATCTGTTCTACACACAATATATGCTTGTTTCTTCCCATGGAAGAGAAATTCTGTCCCTCAGCTACGGTCCTTTATTTATGATCTGGGCGGCCTATGCCTATCTGATCATTCTGGTGGCAACTGTTGTTATGATCCGGGCTTATTTTTCAGCATCAGCCCTGTACAAGAAACAATACGGAACCATACTGCTGGGAGTTCTGGTCCCCTGGATTTCCAATGCCCTTTATATTTTTGAATTGTTACCGGTAAAACACATGGATTTCACACCTCTGGCCTATACCATCACAGTGGTCTGCTTTTTATGGGCTTTTTACAGTAAAAAACTCTTTGACCTGCAGCCTATTGCCCGGAGCGAAGTGTTCAAAAATATGAGCGACGGAGTGCTGATCCTTGATGATCAGGACAGAGTTGCCGATTTCAATCCGGCAGCCTGCAGGATTTTGGATTTTCTGTCCATGGAACATATTGGAGAGAAATTCAGAGATCTGTGCGACTTCCCTCTGGCCGAAAGGATTCTGGACATCCCGTCGGTTCATCCTTTTCATCTGAAAAAAGACGGTCAAATCTGCTTTTATGATATCCGGACTTCCTGGCTCTCGGACCGGCGGAAAAGAACGATCGGCAGGATACTGTCCTTCAGAGATATCACCGAGCAGAAACAGATGGAGGCTCAGCTGGAATATTATGCCACCACCGATTCCCTCACAGGGATTCTGAACCGCCGCCATTTCAATCATCTGGCAGAAATGGAGCTGCACCGCTGTATCCGGTACAACACCCCCCTTTCCCTGTGTATGATTGATATAGATCATTTCAAAAAGGTGAATGACAACTTCGGCCACGATACGGGAGACCGGATTATGAAAGAACTTGTCCGGATCTGTCAGAAAAACCTGAGAGAAATTGACCTGTTTGCTCGCTGGGGAGGGGAAGAGTTTGTGGTGTTGCTGCCCGAAACAGCACTGGAACAGGCTGCGGAAGCTGCAGAACGTCTCAGGGCGGCCATTGAAAGCTCAATGACAAGAACGGGTTCAGGAGTAATAAAAATCACCATCAGCATAGGAGTGACCGAGCTGGATTCCTCCTCTTCCTCTCTGGAAGAGGGGCTGAAGCATGCGGATATCGCCATGTACAATGCCAAACGCTCCGGCCGGAACAGGTGCTGCCTTATGGACAATGAAGGCGAACTCCGCAAGATCAGAAGAAAAATCGGTAACAAGAAATAATAAGCCGCAGCGGATGCTGCGGCTCTTCATAATTAAAACAGGTATGAACTAGAGATCAAATCCAAAAAAGTCTCTGGCATTTTCATAGGAGATTTCCCTGACCATGGCACCCACGAGCTCCATATCATGGGGAATCAGCCCCAGTTCCATATCCTTCCCGAGGATGTTGCACAGTATGCGGCGGAAGTATTCATGCCGTGTATAAGACAGGAAGGAGCGGCTGTCTGTGAGCATCCCCACAAAACGGCGCAGCAGTCCCAGCTGGCTGAGGGCTTCCATCTGTTTTTCCATCCCGTCCTTCTGATCCAGGAACCACCAGCCCGAACCCATCTGCATTTTCCCGGGCACCGAACCGTCCTGGAAATTCCCCAGCATGGTGGCAATCAGTTCATTGTCCCTGGGGTTCAGATTATAAAGGATTGTCTTGGGAAGATTCTTTTCCGAATCCAGTTTATCCAGATAGCGGGACAGATCTCCGGCGATGTTTTTGTCGTCGATGGAATCAAAACCCGTGTCAGGGCCGATGGCATTGAACATCCTTGTATTGTTGCTGCGCAGTGCTCCCAGATGGATCTGTTTGGTCCAGCCCTTTTCTGCATCCAGACGTCCGAAGAGCATCATCATGGCACTGCGGAATTTATCGGCATCAGACTCGCTTACAGCTTCGCCGGAAAGAGCCTTGGTGACAATAATCTGAACCTCATCCTCAGTATAATCATCAGCAAAACAGCGTTCCAGACCATGATCGGACAGGCGGCAGCCCGCATCATGGAAAAACTGGTGACGAATTTCAATAGCCTTGACCAGGGAGGCATAATCCCGGATATCCACTCCAGCGGCCTTTGAAAGATCAATGAGATAATCCTTCCAGAAGGGTTTGTCCATAGCCAGAATCTTGTCGGGTCTCCAGGTGGGAAGAACAAGGATTTCAAAGTTTTCATCCGCAAGGGCTTTGTGATGTTCCAGAGAATCCACAGGATCATCGGTGGTGCAGACGGCCTTTACATTACTGGCTTTCATTAGCTGACGGGCGGACATCCCCCCCTGCATAACCGCAAGACTTCTGTCCCAGACTTCCTGGGCTGTATCGCCGTTGAGAACCAGATCATCAATTCCGAAGTACCGGGCCAGCTCCAGGTGACACCAGTGGTACATGGGGTTTCTCAAAAGGTAAGGCATGGTTTCTGCAAATTTCTGGAATTTTTCTCGGTCCGGAGCATCTCCTGTTATATAATATTCATCCACACCATTGGAACGCATGCACCTCCATTTATAGTGGTCCCCTCCCAGCCAGACCTGAGCCAGATTCTCCCATTTCAAATCTTCTGCTATCTCCTGGGGGTTCAGATGACAGTGATAGTCAATGATGGGCATTTCCTTTGCAAATTTGTTATAAAGGGTTCTGGCGGTTTTGTTTTCCAAGATAAAATCGTCGTTGATAAATTTCATTATTTACTCCTTTTCAGCTGGCGGAACCTCAACAGGGCACCGGAAAAACAGGCTTCCGACTAGAGAAATCGTCTTCCGGAACAGAAAATCCACTCGGGAGACAACTGGTGCAGATCAGAATCAGCCTATCCGTACTATACCGTACTATACTACATCGGTTTTCCCTACAAGACAACACCATCTTTGAATATTGATATTTCCCTGTATCCGTTGACTTCATTTCTGGTCTGCCGCCCTGAGGCCGTCTCCAGAATAAAGTCAATAAAATCATCAAGAAGCTCCGTCAGAGGGACTCCTTCCGCTCCGGGACCGGCATTAAAATCGATCCAGTTTTTCTTCCGGGCGGCCAGTGAGGAGTTGGTGGCGACCTTTACTGTGGGGACCGGTGCTCCCAGAGGTGTGCCCCGTCCAGTGGTAAACAGGATAAGATTGGCTCCCGCTGCAGTGAGGGCTGTGGTCGATACAATATCATTACCCGGGCCGTTCAGCAGAATAAGCCCCGGAACCGAAACACGTCCTCCGTAGGGAAGGACACCACGGACAACAGCCCGGCCCCCTTTCTGGATACACCCCAGAGACTTATCTTCCAGAGTGGTGATTCCCCCGTCTTTATTCCCCGGTGAGGGATTCTCATAGACTACCTGATTATGGGCTGTAAAATAATCTTTGAAGCCGTT
>JAQQAM010000156.1 GCA_028532905.1 Spirochaetales bacterium | reverse complement strand
ATATCCAGCAGTTTTATCTGCTGGGAGAACAGAGCCTCTTTCTTTTCCCAGCTGGAACAGAGCTTCTCAAATGCTCCGGGTTCTCTGCTCCACTCTTCCCGGGAGTCCCCCAGAATGCGCGCCAGATGATCTTCCACCTGTTTTGGTATAGCCATTTTATCCCCCTATCTCATACGACTCGATTTCCATAATGATCTTTTCCGAATTCCCCATCCCCGAACTCCCTTCATATTTCAGAAGATAGTGGGGGTTTTCTACGGAATACCAGAAAAAAGTTTTGGGAACCATACCGGAAAACAATGCCAACCCGCCGGTCATTTTAAACGCAAGCTGCAGTTTATGGGCCATATAACTCTGATTCCCTATCTCAAGGTTTTCTTCTTTAATATACTTCACTCTGAAACTTATACTGTCTTTTTTATCCCCATTGTTCTCAGGATTATAGGGGAAAACCAGATTGAGGGTTCTGGGTTCTGAAAAGGGATAGCCCCTCAGGATATGGCTCAGATCATTAAAATCAACCAGAAGAATCTCGTCATCCTTCACGGCCGGAGCCACCTGTATTTCCGACCAGGTGGTGTATTCAGTCCGTCCGGTTTTCTGGACTTTTCGGGATCTGTAGGGAATAAGAGTCTCTGTCAGAATATCCACTTCTATATCCTGTTCCGGAGAACTCAACACCACCTTGTACCAGAACCGTCCGTCTTCTGTTGCCTCTCTGCTGACTGTCTGCAGGGCATGAGTCGTCTCCTTTCCTGTTGTAATGGAATAGGAGATTCTCTCGTTATCCGGAATAAACGGATCTGCAAGGGGACTCTGTGAAAAGACAGAGCTGGTAATCAGAAAAAGGAGACATGTAAAAGCCGTATATTTCATAGGACCTCTTTATCGTTTCATATCAGTATACAGTATATTCCTGTTCCCGTTAATTTCCTGTCAGTTTGTTTCAAAGATTATGATATAATTCTCCAATGCCGAAAAAAATGATGCCCCGCGTCCAGTCTGTACGAATAAAACGCAGTTCTGAAGGACAGTTCCTGCTGTTATGGGGAGCCACAGAAAAAGAGATTCCCCCTCCTCCGGAAGACAGAACAATTCTGAAACCGGAAAACAGAGACTACTGGTATGATATTGAATACGCCGGTTGGAACAGTGAAAAGATCAATATTCCCGATTCACCCAGAGACGGTGCCTCAGGCAAAACCCTGATCTATCTGCAGCCTGGAGATGACCATCCCTACATGCAGCAGTACGCCGAGACAATCGAAAAACGGTCGGCAGCAGCAGGGATCAGGCTGGAAATATATAATGCCAGATGGGATGAAAAGCTCTTTGATGACAATGTAAATCTGGCCATTTCCAGAAAGCCGGATATGATCCTTTTAAATCCCGAGCATCAGAAACAGAGCAATGCCTGGTACAGGAGAATCAATCAGGCGGGTATTCCGGTTATCGGAGGAAATTTCCTGGCCGACAATGAAGGACACAGTTATCTTCTGGCCTGGACAGGACCTGATGACTGGGGACAGAGCCGCCTTCTGGCCCGGACCATGGCCGATAAACTGCAGGGACAGGGAGGCTATGCGATTCTGCAGCACTATGAAGGCAACTCAAGCTACTATGCCCGCACCTGGGGAGTGATTACAGAGCTGGAGGACTATGCTCCGGAGCTGGTCCATCTGGACTCCAGAGTCGGAATGATTCCTTCGGAAGCTGCCGAAGCTGTGGAAGACTGGCTGAAACAGTACGGGGACAGGCTGAAAGGGATTTTCAGCGCTGATGACGGTGAAGTGATGCAGGCTGTAGCCGAAGTTCTGGAACGGAATGGAAGAAAGGATATCTGCTGTGTTGCTGCAGGAAGCAGCCGGCTGGGACTGGAGCTGATCATGGAGAACAAACTGCACGCATCATCCTTCCAGTCTCCTGTATTTGATGCGGAAACAGCCATACAGACCATTACGGACTGGTTTGAAGGGCTGACCATTGAACCTATCCGCTACCTGCCGAAACACATTGTGACCCGCAAAGACGCCCCGGACTTTATGGCCGAAAGTTTTCAGGTCAACTCATTGAATATGGAGCATCTCTACAACTCTATCCGGGAGTACAAATGGAGGGCCTGCTATAATTTTTTCGGTGACCTGTATGAGAAAATACTCACCCGTAAAGTAATACCGGTCCGTATGTTTCAGGGCATCTGTCTGGAGATCCTTACAGGTATGATTGTCCTCCTTCAGGAAGAGGGATTATCTGTGGAAGAAAACCTGGGCAGCTACAGTCAGCTGGCCAACCATCTGACCAGGGATTCGGACATTGCCTCTGTTCTGGAATGGCTCAACGGCCTGGCTCAGCAGGTCATTGCGGCTAAACTGACCAAAATCAATAAAAAGACCCAGATACAGGAAATTGTGGAATACATAGATAAAAACTATACCCGGCCCATGTCCCTCAAATCCCTGTCATACGACTTTTCCATTTCCCAGGCCTATCTGGGACAGATTTTCCGGAAAGAAACGGGTATGAAATTCAATGACTATCTGAATGAGAAGAGAATTGAAGAAGCCAAAAAACTGTTCCGGGGAGAGAATGTGGTTATAAATAAAATTGCCCTTCAGCTGGGCTATACCGACCCGGCCTACTTCTACAGACTGTTCAAGAAGAAGACCGGTATGTCGGCAATGGAGTATATCCAGCAGTTATCTGAATAAACCTACTTTATTTCAGGAATATCCCACTGTCCCAGATCAAGGGGGTAGGTTCCATTTTTCTTGACCAGGTTGTACACAAATTCATAACGTTCGGCACTCACATTGCTGGGGACAGAATGGTCGGACTGAACGATAAATCCCCCGCCCTTGGCGGCATTCAGTTTTCTCATAACCTCCCCTTCCAGTTCATCCAGAGGGGCATCCGCCCATTTCATCACATCAATATTGCCGCAGAAGGCCATGTCGTGGCCGAAGGTCTGCCTCTTGTCAATGACGTCCATTCCTGATTTGGCTTCCAGAGGATTGTAACAGTCCAGACCAATCTCGATCAGGTCCGGCCAGATATCTGTAGAATTGCCGCAGCCGTGATAAATAACGGGGAGCCCCTTGCTGTGACTGAAATCTATCATTTTTTTCAGCCCCGGCTTGAAAAAGGTTCTCCAGCTATCCGGAGAGATAAGCATTCCGTTTACATATGCCACATCTCCCCAGATCACAAAGCCGTCAAGCCTGCCTTCCACAGCCTCATACTGGGCTTTCATTATTTCCAGAGTAAAGTTGCTGACACGGTCCAGAAAAGTTTTCAACTCATCGGGATAAAGAGCCGACCAGAGGTATACATTCTCCGGTCCGATGATTCTCCACCCTTCTTCCATGGCTTCACAGACGCCTCCGTAGGTGGGAAACTTATCGTATACTGCATTCACACGATCCACAAAAGAGGGAGTATCCCGGACAATAACTTCAGAAACACCATTAATCTGATCATCTCCGGATTTGAAATAGCGCCGTTCATCCCAGGGATCATCAAACTGAAAATCAAGCATTTTTTCTATTGTATCGGTTTCAAATTTTTCAAAATAGGGCATCTGAGCCCCTTTCTTATGGCGGATAACTGCTTCAAAACCGGTTCTGACAATTTCCTCATCTTCCGTATTTTTTATGGACTCGAAAGTTTTAATATGGGGATCCATATTCGGATTGGCACAGATCCAGTCCAGATCATAATAATGATAAGGGTCTGCATCAGAAGCCAGTCCCAGCTCTTCTCTCCAGCGTTCAATAAAAGTCAGCCAGAAAAAGTCGCTTATGGGCACTCTGTCCGCTTCTTCATGACGAAGAGTTTTATTAATTCTATCCAGTTTACTTAAACAGTTCTCTGATCTTCCCACATCTATACCTCTCAATACATTTATTTACATAGTAACAATTTAATTAAATACTACCCTCCCTGACATATACCGGCAAGGGTAAAAAATATTGATCCGAATGTAAAAAATCACTCTTGAAAGCGGGTCAGCGGCTGGGAAAATTCTCCACCTCTTCCATGACAATTTTTTCCCAGTCCCAGAGCCTTTCCGGCTTGTAATTGACCGTGGAAATGTCTTTCATGATCAGTTCTATATGGCAGTTTCCATCGGCTTCAGTAAGAAAATCCCTGATCTGTTTTCTCGCTTCTCCGGCATCCCATTCGGTGGTGGCAAAAACCGCTGGATTGGGCTTGCGGCTGATAACATATTCATCCCGGATCTCTCCGATGGCTTTTTTAGTATCGTTCCAGGGACTGCAGGAGATCTTGCGGAGGTTGGGAATCCGTCTGAGCTGCTCCATCTTTCCCGCCAGTGGCTCGCAGCAGCCGTAGTAGGTCAGGCCCCAGCGCTCTAGCCAGCGCATATCGTGTTCAATGGCAAAATCCCAGTGCATTTCGGGAGAGACATCAGAAAAGATCTGGGCATTGGAACAGCCCCACATATTTTTAGGCTTGATCCTATCCGGATTAAAATCATCACCGGGCAGATCCGAACAGTAACCGTATCCTCCCGATCCGATTCTGGTATTGTCACAGTCCAGGGACAGCAGATTCTGCTGTTCAAACTGATCCAGCTCCACCATCCAGGCATCCACCATTCTGTCTACAGCCTTGTGAACCATATCCGGTCTGAGAACCAGATCCATCATGGCTTCACTGACTCCCCACCAGCGGATAAGATAATCCCAGGGGGTGAACCAGATGTGGCTCTGCCCTTTCAGCTTAACCGGAAGAATATCTCCCAGAACATCCTGCATGGTGTCATAACTGAAGCGGGTCGCCTTCTCATTATGAGTGATCACAGGCATTTTTATCTTTTCAATATCTTCAGGCTCGGAGATCTGAATCTTAAAATGCCGGGAGACGATATCGTTGTCATCATCGGTTCTGGCGATATCCGTTTCTTCGAGAATACCGAAGTCCGTACTGTGAATGACTTTTTCACAGTCAAACCAAGGATTCACGATCATATCACCGGGCATGTGGTTCCACTGATATATGGTTTTTCGCAGGCTGTCTTCCAGCTCCCGGGCCCATTTGTTTCCGCATTTCAGAGTCAGTTCGTCATTGACATTCATCTCATGCCAGGGAATCTCGTTAATCCAGACCATTGGTCTGCGGGATTTCAGGTCATTCAGATCGGTCCACAGGGATGCTTTTTCCTTGTGGACGGATTCAGAAGCTATGGCAGCATACTGTTCACCAAGCTGCCTCAGAATTCCGCGTTCTTCAGCGGACAGAACTATCTCCTCAGCAAGGGGAACTGCTGATCTGTGGCTGGGATCATGTAACATAAACACCTCCGTGTTTTTTTAAGGGGAATCTCTCAGTCCAGGTGGTAAACCTCTTCCATATCGGCCCACCATTCGCCTTCTTCTCTGGTCTCCAGGGGTTCCTGCATGGGCTTCATCAGAGCCCACCACTCCTGAGTTTTGGGGTCTGCTGCCATTTTGGCCATATCTGCATCAAAGTCGTCACCTGTATATTCCATATAGGCAAAAAGGTAACCGTCTTTATGGTAGATACTGTAATTTGATATATTGCAGTCTTTAATCTTGTCGTTGATTTCTTTCCAGGGATGGGCATGGTGATATTTATAGGACTCAAACTGTCCTTCTCTCACTTTAATGACCTGTCCGAATCGTTTCATTTTTAAACTCCTTCTCTTTTTACGGAGGCATTTATAACTCCGCTGTTCTACGCAAAACCATGCAGCGATCAGACTGCACGGCATATTACGGAAACCAGGCTGATCAGGCCCGGTGTTTATGTCTCAGCTCTTCCGCCTCGGGCAGCATGGCTGGACGTTCACCCTTTCTCAGAGACTGTTTGTAAAGGACATAGGCTTCATAAAGAACGACGGAGCCCAGAAGAACACCGGCTGCCAGAACCTGGGTGTCAAACCCCAGTCCCATACCGATGAGTCCGTTGAAAATGGCCTGAATCGTGATAACCGCCACAGCCGTTTTCACAACAGAACCGCTCCCCCCGGTCATAACAGTCCCCCCGATAATGGTGGAGGCCAGCACAAGCATCAGCGGATTGATTCCCCGCTCCCCGTAGTTGGGAACGGCTGCATTCATGGATGTGGCAAAGAGGATTCCCCCCAGTGCCGCTGTAAATCCGGAAATCACAAAGGTCCAGATAAGCTTTCTCTCCATATCGATACCCGCCTGCCAGGCAGCTTCCTTGTTGCTTCCCACCATAAACAGTCCCCGTCCCCAGCTGGTTTTCACAAGAAGAAGCTCGAAAAAGACCAGAACCAGTATGGTGATAATGGAACGCATGGTAAAAAACTCAAGATAGGGCACTCTCAATAGAGGCTTCTCTATAATATCCACCAGCAGATAGCTGTTGGCACTGATGGTGTTTCCCTTGCTGTAGGTATACACAAAACCGCTCAGGGTGGTGAGCATACCGATGGTGACAATAAAGGAGTGAACCTTTCCCTTGGCCACCAGAAGTCCGTTGATCAGCCCGAAAAACGAACCGGCTGCCAGAGCAATAAGAAAGGCAATAATCCAGGCCCCCACAACGGCTCCTGCACCGGCAGGCTCACCACCGAAGATGGCATAGAAGCGGTTGAACTCACCCATTACCATCAGGGCGCCCACATTGATCATGGCTCCCACAGAGAGGTCAAAGTTGCCCCCGATCATAACATAGGAGAATCCGATTCCCACAAGGATAGGCAGCAGAGAGGTCTTCAGCATGGGTGTAATATTGGAAGATCTCATAAACCCGGGTGCCCCGATGGACATCAGGATGACCACGATAACCAGAAACACATAGATTCTGTTATGATTCAGAGTTCCCAGAACTTTCTCTTTATCTAATTCCCTGTTCAGTTTAAGCATAGTCACGCCCCAGTTTTCTGAGGGATCTGGCATTAACCGCCACAACGGTTATAAAGATCGCCCCTGTAATCATTTTTTGTGTGAATGTTCCGACTCCCATAAGGGTCAGAATATTGCTGATCAGCCCCAGGGTGAAAACACCGCCGAAGACTCCGATCATGCTTCCCCGTCCGCCGGCAAGACTCATACCGCCCAGAATAATGGCTGTAACCGCCTGGAAGTCGTATCCCTGTCCGATATAGAAGGCACCTACCTGATTCAGGGAGGTCATGAATATACCGGCAACGGAGGCAAAGAGGGATGACATCATAAAGGCGAACATGACAGTCCTGGTGGCATTGATACCGGACATTTTGCCCACATCAAAGCTGGAACCCACCACTTTCAACTGATTCCCGAATGTGGATTTGGACATGATAATGTAACCGACTATCATAACACCGAACATGACATACAGAACCAGAGGCACACCGCCGGGATAGGTCGTTGCCAGGGCATTGAACTCAGCCGCCCGGGAGACAAGATCCAGCTCCATAATATGGGGATCAAGTTTGGCCATCAGCGGGAGAAAAAATCCTGTGGTATAGGTTTTTTCAGTCGCCATATCCGGATAAATCTGAGTTCCCTTGTACGACCAGCGGACCAGCCCCTCCAGGATAAAGTTCATGGCCAGGGTCCAGATAATAGCATTGACCCGCAGTTTACCGATAACAAATCCATTCAGAAGGCCGATCACAACACCTGTGATCATTGCTGCAATAATACCGTACCACAGACCGTAGCGCATAAACTCGACGCAGATCACTCCGGTGGTGGCCATGGTCATGGGAGCAGAAAGGTCACCGTACTGTCCGCAGTAGATAACAAACGAAATCCCCGCGGCCACAATTCCCAGATAGGAGACGGCATTCAGTATATTCAGGAGGTTGCTGGCCTTCAGAAAATTGGGGGAGACCAACATACCTATAACAGCCAGAACCAGGATCATAAAAAAAACGCCGAATCTGTTTACAATGACTGTGAAGTTGTTGTGGCTGGTTTTTCTGATATCTTTATTAATACTCGACACTGAACACTCCTCTTTCTCCGTTGGCGGCAAGAAGGACCTTGTTTTCATCAAATCCGTCTTCCTTCTTCAGCTCACCGATCAGATGTCCCTGCCTCATAACTGCCACTCTGTCAGACAGAGCCACCAGCTCAGGCAGGTCGGAAGAGAGGAGAATAACAGAAAGTCCCTCCTCCGCCAGTTTTACAATGGTTTCATGGATAAGTTTCTTGGCACCCACATCCACACCTCTGGTAGGTTCATCCAGAATCAGAACCTTGGGTTTGGTGGAGAGCCATTTGGCCAGAAGCACCTTCTGCTGATTTCCACCGGACAGATTGGAGGTGGTTATTTCCGGATCATGGGGGTAGATGGTCAGTTTTTCATACTGATCCTGCAGAATGGGAGTCCCCTTCTTAGGCAGGAAGAAAAAGAACCGGGACAGCCGGGAGATAATGGATGACAGAATATTGTTCTTATTGGAAAGACGGAGGGCCAGGCCTTCTGTTTTTCTGTTTTCCGACAGATACGCTATCCCCTTTTCCAGCATCTGAGACATACTTTTTACAGTGATTGCCTCATCATCCAGTATAACTGTACCGTAGTCCACCTTGTCTGCACCCGACAGACAGCGGCCCAGTTCCGTTCGTCCCGAGCCGGCCAGACCGACAATCCCCAGGATTTCGCCATGATTCAGTTGAAAGGAGATGTTATGAACAAATCCGTAGTGGGTCAGGTTCTCCACTTTAAGGATGACATCACCAGTTTCCGAATCTCCGCTTCTCACAAAATCATCTATTTTTTCTCCGATCATCATTTCGACCAGAGTCTTGTTATCAACATCCTTAATATCGCAGGTATCGATTTTCTTACCGTCCCGCAGTACGGTGACCCTGTCGGCCACTTCAAATATTTCCGGGAGATGGTGGGAAATATAGACAATCGCCACTCCCTGTTTTTTAATTTCTCTGATTATATCAAAGAGCATCTGGACTTCCGTACTGGAAAGAGCAGACGTCGGTTCATCCATTACAAGAATTTTTGGATTATCATTGAGAACCTTGGCCATCTCAATCAGCTGTGATTCGTGCTGGGAGATGTTTTTCATTTCTGTACCGGGATCAATTTTATCTTCAAGCTTAACTTTGGCCAGTGAAGCCAGGGCCTGCTTTCTGAGGGCTTCCTGATCCACAAAAATCCCTTTAGTCGGAATATTGCCGGCAAACATGTTTTCTTCAACCGACCGGTTATAGGCGATACTGAGTTCCTGATAGACCATTCCCACACCTTCGGACTTGGCCTGATGAGGGTTATGGAGCTGTACCGGTTTTCCGTCTATCAGAATTTCTCCGGTGTAATCCGCATAGGATCCGGCCAGAATCTTCATCAGAGTAGATTTCCCGGCACCATTTTCACCCATAAGAGCATGTACTTCGCCAGGCCGGACTTCAAAGCTGACTTTATTGACAGCCAGGGTCCCTGGAAACTGTTTGCTGACCTCATTCATCTGCAGTGCAAATGCTGATTCACCCACTGTTCTGACTCCTGTATTTTGGAATTGAAGGACCTTCCGTTCAGGAAGGCCCTTCTTCATAATTATTACTTAGTGTAACACGGTATTACCGCAATAAGGGTCTTACCACTGTGCAGGCATATAGTCATCTACATTTTCAGGAGTAATGACAGCCTGGGGCAGGTAGTAAGCGGCATTGGGTCCCAGATCAACACCATTGAAGTAATCGGCAGCTACCTTTACAGGAACAGCACCATCCGCTTCGGCAGACTGGAAAGTAATGGCATCAATTTTACCGGCTTTTACAAGGTCCATACCGACTTTGGAGTTACCCGCAGCAATTACGAAAACATCATCTCTTCCGGCTTCTTCAAGAGCCTGAGTTACACCAAGACCCTGGGCAG
>JAQQAM010000155.1 GCA_028532905.1 Spirochaetales bacterium | reverse complement strand
GACTATGCAATCCATCTGATGACAGGCTATGTTCAGGAACGGTATCAGGGAAAGGATTTTATCCCGGCTCTTGAATCAGCCTTTCAGAAAAGCGGCAAGGGGGTTATCACAGGAGCCCTCACCACAGCGGCTGCCTTTTATGCCCTCCTGCTGGCTGAAAGTGATATTGTTCGGGAACTGGCCGTCCTGGCGGGAACAGGTATCCTCTGTGAGCTTCTGGCTATGTTGATGCTGATTCCCGCCTTCCTGGGGTGGAGGCAGAGGCGTCTTGCTAAGAAAGGGAAACCTGACCCCATGCTTACCCGGAAGACCAGAATCCGCTCCGACTTTGCCGACGGTCTGGGGAAAAGGATCACAAGCCGGCCCGGTCTCTGGATGGCAGCTCTTCTGACCATTGGTCTTCTACTGGGGACCCAGGCCCCCAAAGTGGAACTGGAAGACAACCTTATGAATATGGAGGCCGAGGGGCTGGAGTCTGTGGAACTGCAGGATGTTATGACCGATGAGTTCGGCACAGCCCCGGATGTGCTGTATGTAATTGCAGAAAGCCGGGAAGAGCTTCCTGAAATGGTTCAGAAACTGAAAAAACTGGACTCTGTGAAAGAAGTGAGCGCCATTACCCAATGGTGGCCCACTGAGGCTCAGCGTCAGGAGCGCCTGCCTTCTCTTGAAAATATGCAGACCCGGCAGGAACTCTGGAGCACATCCGGCGAGAGCGATGCCTGGCTGGTACAGGAAGAGCTGTTCCGTCTGGAGGCAAACCTTGTGGAGATGGGAGACATGGCCGTTCTGGGAGGAACAGACCGGCTCGCCTTTATACTCAACAGGATCACAGGACTGGATAACGACGGCAATAAAACAGCCGAATCAGTTTTTGACCGGATCTTTGACATTATGGATTCAGAAGACTTTGATGAGTCTGCTCTGGTCTCTTTCCAGAACAGTTTCTCCCCCCTCCTTTCAGACAGAATCCTGCATATGGCCTCTTCTGAGCAGGTCGGGCTGGAGGATCTGCCTCCCATGATCAAAGACTCCTTCCTCTCTGTGGAAGATGCTTCCACCCTGGTGTCCATCTCTCCCCGGATGAATCCCTGGGAAGGGCAGTTCAGGAATATATTTACCGCTCAGGTCGGGACTGTGACAGACAGGGCCACCGGGATGATCCTGGCAGCAGACCAGATGACGCAGATTGCCGACAGCGACGGAAAAAGGGCCATGATGGCCGCCCTGATCGCCGTGTTTATTATCCTTCTTTTTGATTTCAGGAATTTCAAACTGACGGCCCTGACCTTTGTTCCTCTACTTCTTTCCTTTGCTTCCCTATACGGGTTGATGTCCCTGTTCGGGATCAAATTCGACTTTGTGAACATCATCTCCATCCCCCTGCTTGTGGGAATCGGTATTGATGACTCGGTTCATATCAATCACCGTTATCTTCTGGAAGGGAAGGGGGAGATGCACACCGCTCTGGCCAGAACCGGTTCTGCTGTAGCCCTGACCACCATGACCACTATGATCGGTTTTGCCTCCTTTATACCTTCGATCATGCGGGCCATGAGGAGTACAGGAATTGTTCTGACCCTGGCCATGGCACTGGCCTTTCTGTTTTCAATCTGTTTTCACCCGGCAGTTCTTGTTCTGGCCAACGAGAAATGGGGATGGAATCTGACGTCCTGGACATCCCGTAAATCCCGCAAGGAAGGGCAGGACGGGCAGGACGGACCTGTTAACGAGTAGATCGATACCCCTTGCAGGATCATCCTGAAGGGGACAAATAACTGCCGGAGAAACGGATCGGCAGAATAACGGAGAAACATAATGAAGAAAAAAACAATACTGATTCTGCTGCTGGCAGCTGTTTTCCCTTCTTTTCTGGCAGCTCAGAATGTACAGCAGATTTTAGACGAGGCAGACCGGAGCTTTGAACTGGACGGTCTTTATTCAGAGAGCACCCTGACGGTATACAAGAACGGGAAACCCCAGGCTCCCCAGGTTATGGAGGGGTATCAGCTGAACGACAGTAATGGTACAGCCCGGTCTCTGAGCATTTTCAAAGATCCTCCCCGGGTATCAGGTACCGCATACCTGATGCTGGGAGATGACCTGTGGGTTCGTTTCGCCTCCACCGGCCGGATCAGGAAACTGAGTTCATCGGCAAAAAAGAATTCGGCGGCAGGAAGCGATTTCTCCTATGCCGACATGGGGGAGGGGGGCGACAGTTTCACTAACGACTACAGCCCTGTACTGGAAGGAAGTGAGAAGATAAATGGAGAGGACTGTTATAAAATCGTCCTGAGTCCCGCGAACCGGGAGGCGGTGTATGAGAAGATGATCGCCTGGGTCAGTAAAGGGGATAAGCGCTACCTCAAGGTGGAATACTACGATAAAGGGGCGGCTGTAAAATATATGACTCTCGAGGATTATCAGGAGATCGGCGGTGTGTATTATCCCAACAGGGTCACCATGACCAGTCTGACCAAAAAGTCCGAGTCTGTTGTGGAGACGACTTTCATTGAATACGACAGTTCCCGGGTGCAGGAGCATTTCTTTTCCACATCCTATCTGGAATCGATCCGCTGACCTCAGGAGCCGGAGTGCTCCTGGGAAATTCGGAGCAGACCGGTGCTGCCTGCAGGATGTCCCGGCTTGAGCGCTGAGCAGCACTCCAGCCGGGACATTTGAATAACCAAAGAAAGGAAGCAGAAATGAAAAAAATAACCCTGTTTATATTGATGGTTCTGACCGTTCCCCTCTTCGGGGAGGTCAATTTCAGTGGAGAGCTGAAACCGGAAGTCATATTCAATATCCCCTCAGAGGGTGAGTATGATTCCCTTCTGAACCCGGGAAACATTCTGGGGATGAAGGATGTGATGTTCAGCAATGAGATCCATTTCAAGCTGGATCAGACCAGCGATTCCGCCTCTCTGGATCTCTGGCTCCAGATCGGGCAGTATCCAGTGGCCGAGATGCTCACAGGAACGGCTGCCATTCTCAGCTCTCCCTGGGCAGAAAATGATCCAGAGATCTCTGCAGGGCTCACAGCGGCGGTCTCCGATCTGGCCTACCTTTCGGGTTCCTACCTGTACACCGCAGATCTTCTGAGAGCCAGCGCCTCCTGGCTTCCGGCAGACAATCTGAGAATTACAGCGGGGCGGCAGAGCTACCTGACGGGATACGGCTACGGCTGGAACCCTGTGGACCTGGCCAATCCTCCCAAAAATCCCACAGATCCCCAGGCCTATTTAAGAGGTGTGGACGGCCTGACGATTCAGGGAGATCCCTTTTCCTGGATGGGATTTAAAGTGTACGGCCTGCTGGGAACAGAAGGGTACAGCCTGAGCTATGAAGAGCTTCTGGCGGGAGGGGAGTTTACCTTCCAGTTTACGGCTCTGGAGTTCAAACTCTCCGGTCTGTACGGAGGTGCGGAAAAAGATTCGGACAGGATTGATCTGTATCCCCATGCCGGTGCCGCCGCCCTTTTCTTTGACCTCTTCGGCCTGGGACTATACGGGGAGGGGGTTGTCCGTTCCCGGTCCAGACGAAACCTGCCGGACCCGTCCGGAGGCAGTTCCATCCTGAAAAACGATATGATCTTTTCGGCTCTGGGGGGAATGGAGTACTACTTTAATTCCGGTCTGGTCGGCGCAGTTGAGTATTTCTACAATGGAGAGGGGTATGATCAGAATGAGAGGGAGGATTATGCCGCAGCCCTTGAAACTTTGGGAGCCGCCATAAACGGAGACTACTACGGTCTATATACGCCCCAGTACTTTGCCAGACATTATATCCTGCTGAATCTGATGATCCCCTGGTATGCCAAAGACAGCAGCTTCAATGCCAACCTGATCTATTCTCCCGATTCTCAGGTTCTGTTTGTCACACCCACTGCGGTATTCAATCTGAATTATGAAGGAACCCTCGTTTCAGAGCTCTGGTACAGCGGTCAGTTTTCTCTGGATGACAGCCGGAAGAATGAGGCCTGGCTGTCGCCTGTGAAGAACAGTTTTCTAGTGAATCTGAGGTATTATTACTAGATTCTGTATTCAAGGATTCATTTCATGCAGGGGTTTTTACATCCAGCCCCAGCATGGTGTGGATCTCCCTGCACTGTTGTTCGGGATTTCCTTCATCGGTCTTCAACTCTCCGTTCAGACTTCCGGATTTCATTACCCACACATGATCTGCCAGAAACACGGCTTCCCGGATATCATGAGTGATAAAAAGAATGGTGTTGCCCATTTTTTTCTGAATCCCTTTTAACTCGTACTGCAGTGTTTCTCTGGTCAGGGCATCCAGGGCGGAAAAGGGTTCATCCATCAGGAGGAAACCTTTTTTCTGACAGAGAGCTCTGGCCAGACTGACTCTCTGAGCCATTCCTCCGGAAAGCTGACGCGGATAGCTGCCTTTCCATTGTTGAAGATGCACCAGGGTCAGAGCATCGTTGACTCTCCTGTCTTTTTCCCCGCTGCTCAGGGGAGGATTCTGTGTTCTTCTCAGGGACAGCAGAAGGTTTTCTTCTACTGTTCTCCAGGGAAGAAGCCGGGCATCCTGAAAGACGACAGATGCTCCGGTATTATCAGGGTGTATACGGATTTCTCCTGAATCAGGCTTCAGCAGGCCTGCCAGCATTCTCAGAAGGGTTGTCTTGCCGCATCCGCTGTCACCCACCAGAGCTGTAATTTTCCCTGCTGCCAGCTTCATGTTAATCGAGTTGACGGCTGTAATTGTTTTTCCGTCCATTCTGAACTCTTTTTTCAGGTTTTTAAGAATAAATTCGGGGGCTACCATTTTTGTCCTTCTTCAATGTTTTTCCAGGGAATCCAGCTGTTGAACAGTGTCATCAGTACACGATCCAAGATCCATCCGCAGATACCCAGAGTTACTATGCCGACAAAAACACGGTCAATTCTTCCCATTTCCTGGGAATCCAGAATCAGATATCCGATGCCTGAAGCGGCGGCTATCATTTCTGCTCCCATCAGAGCCCGCCAGCTGTAACTGATTCCCAGCTGAATTCCCGTAAGGATGGAGGGAAGTGCCGAGGGAATAAGTATGTCTTTCAGATAATCCGTTTTTTTGAGCTCCAGGGAGAGGGAGAGTTCTTCCCAGTTTTCATCCACATTATTCAGACCTCCCAGAACATTCAGAAAAACCGGAAAAAATGAAGCCATTACAATAACAGCTGTTTTTGATGCCTCCCCGATTCCAAACCAGAGGATCAGCAGGGGCACAGCCGACAGGGGAGGAATGGATCTCAGGAATTCCAGAGTCCCTTTCAGAAGATTTTTGAGCCATCCGAAAAAGTGAATCAGAATACTTAGGGGAAAGGCAAAAAACATGGTCAGAGCAAAGCCTCCCAGGACCCGCCGGAGGCTGACACCCAGATGCCTGAGAAGTTCTCCCCTGGTCAGCAGATCCCATGCCGCATTTAAAACCCTCAAAGGGGACGGCAGCAGGTAGGGATGGACCCATTCTCCTCTGGATGCTGCCATCCAAAGGAGAATTATCAGACAGGGGACCAGCCCTTTCAGGGCCAGTACTTTGAGTACTCTATGTACTTTATTTATGGAGATCTGCATATTCTTTCAGGCCGAACCATCGGGCCTTGCCTGCCGGTTCAAGAGAACGGGGAGGAACAGCTTCTGAAATAAACAGGTTCCCCGTATGATTCAGAATAGACTGTGCCTTGTCCCATTTATAGGACATATAATTATCATATTCTATTCCACTCATTTCTTTGTTCTGCCAGCTGGCTACCTGATTTCTGAACTCATCATCAAAATAGCCGGGAACAGGTCGATAGCTTCTGCGGGATTCTCCATGCTGTACTTCGAAGTAAAATCGTCCGATGTAAGCCGTTGGAGCTTCCCGGGATCCGGCATCAGGTTTTACATCAATACGGTGGGCTGCCAGGCTGGGTATCCTTGTTATCATTTCGATACACTCCAGGATTCCCCTTCCGGGAAACGCAGTCAGTACAGATATCTTATCCCTCTCGGGCATCGCATCAGGGGTTAACTCCCTGAAAGCCTGTTCAAACAAACGGAATGCCAGAGCCGTCGCTATAACCTGAGTCGGTCCGCAGTAGCCGTAAAGCTGGTCCCAGCTGATGGCAACAGGATCGCGCTGATCTTTTAGAATAAGGGGTTGATTCAGAAATCTATTGAACATCAATCACTCCGCTGATCAGGTCTTCAGGACGTACACTTCCTTCAATCATCTCCAGATCTTTCAGAAACTGAATATCTTTTTTCAGTCCTTCCACATCAGATTCGGTAAAGTCTGCGGCCATACCGCTTCTGTTATAAAGATCAAGGGCATCTTCAGAGGATATATCCTGTGCTGCCGCTCCGATGGCCAGAGCGTCTTCAAGATTATTCACGATATACTCGTGGGTCTGGCTCTGAACTCTTCTATAACGCTCAATAACATCAGGGTGAGCTTCCGTAAAGGATCTTGGGGATACACTGACCAGCAGGGGCTGAACATATCCTTCACTTGTTGTCAGAATCTGTCCTCCTGCATCCCTGGTCTTCAGCACCAGAGCCGCTGCCAGAAGGGCCGCATCCACTTTACCGGCAAGGAGAGCCGTCTGGGCCTGGGGGAGTCCCATGGAGACATGGCTGACATCTCTCAGTCCTTCCTTTTGAATGACTGACTCCAGAAGCTGATGAAGAACAGTCCCTTTGGGCCCCGCCACAGTCTTACCGCTCAGCTCTGCAAGAGTAGCCGGTCCGTTTTCACCTGTCATAATGGTGAATGTATCGGTGGGGCGGCTGACTATATCGATAATATCAACATTGTTTCCGGCGGAGTTGGCAATAATGACAGATGCTGTGTTCATAACAGACGCAATATCAAGTGAACCGGCGGCCATGGCTTCCGCCTGTTTGGCTCCTGATGTTATCTCGTGCCAGTTAACGGTGATGCCGTCGGAGGCAAATTCTTTTTCAAGCAGTCCCTGTTCTTTCATAACCATAACCTGCAGGTTGAAGGGCGACTTAACGTAGGAAATATTCAATTCCGTTAAATCTTCATCCTTCTGTCCTCCTGCGAACAGGGACAGGGGGATAAGTATCAAGACCATAAGAAGGAGACTCATTTTTCTGATATTCATATAAACCTCTTTAAAATTCAATTAAATTGTTAACTCATATTAATCTTTATGAATTATTTGTCAATAACAAAATTAGTTAATAATAACTATATTGCGTGTGCATTCTGTGAATGTGATATGATCCTGCGAAGAAATGTGTTGACAAATCGCCATTAGTGTTCTAAAACACTAGAAAGGTCAAATCATAAATCAGCCCGAAACTGCCATTATTATCAACGGAGGAAGCTATGCTTAATAAAATACCCAAAATCCTTTCACCCGAACTGGTCAAATTTCTGATGGAAATGGGCCATGGAGATGAAGTGATCATCGCCGATGGAAATTTTCCCTCATCCACATGCGCCCAGAGACTGGTCCGAGCCGACGGCCACAGCGGAACTGATATTCTGGATGCCATTCTGGAACTTTTTCCCCTGGACCCCTATGGGGATGAAATCCCGGTTTCTCTTATGGAAAAGGTCCCCGGAGATGATGTGGAAACTCCTATCTGGGATGAGTACAAAGGGATTGTTCAGAAACACAACAGCAGCATTAAAGAGCTCAACTTCATCGAGCGTTTTGAGTTTTATGAAAGAGCCAAAAAAGCCTATGGTGTTATTGCCACCGGTGAAGGCGCCCTGTATGCTAATATTCTGATCAGAAAAGGGGTTGTCGTCGATTAGACTCCTCTTTACAGGAGGGCGGGATGAAATCAACACAGCTGCCGGCAATTCTTATTCTGGATACGGGAGGAACCATCAGCCAGACGGCCGGTGCGGACGGGTCTCTGGAGCCCTGCTCCACCGAGTATATTGAGATGGTTCCCCGGCTTCATGATATCGCCCGCCTGGAGGTCCTCCGTCTGGAGCGGATGGACAGTACCGATATGACCAGTGCTCTCCGTATGGAGATGGCCCGCCTGATCTACGACAATTACGACCTGTATGACGGTTTTGTGGTCATTCACGGAACCGATACCATGGTGGATACGGCCGCCGCTCTCAGCTATATGCTCCAGAATCTGGGTAAGCCTGTTGTACTTACAGGAGCCCAATTGCCCATCTTTGCCCCCGGTCCCGACGGGCTGAACAATCTGTATTATTCTGTGCAGACCGCTTCCCTGGATCTGGGTGAGGTGGTGATCTGCTTCGGCGACCGGATTCTGAGGGGCAACCGGAGTCTCAAGGAAAATGTCCACGGTTTTAATGCCTTTCACTCCTTTCGGGTTCCGGCTCTGGGAGAGCTGGGGGTCACTGTCCAGCTTCTGGATCACCGCCTGCGCCGTCATAAGGAGCGTCCGGTTTTCTATCCCCGTCTCAACCCTTCGGTCTTGTCGGTATCCCTCGCTTCAGGCAGTTCCCTGTCCATTCTGGATACTCTGGCCGACAATCAGGATATAGAGGGGCTGGTTCTGGGGGGCTTCGGTTCCGGGAATATCCCTTCCCATGAAATGCCCGGCCTGAACAGAATCCTTTCCAGAGACATCCCTGTACTGGTCATTACAACCTGCCTGAAAGGGAATACCATACTCTCTCTCTATGCTGCGGGGCGTAAAGTATATGATGCGGGAGCCCGGGAAGGGCTGGACCTGACTCAGGCTGCGGCGGTACAGAAAATGATGTATGCCCTGGGCAGGACGGAACAGGAATTTCCAGAGCTCACGGGGCAGGAAAAGCAGCAGGCCGTCTACAGATTTCTGTCCTCTTCGGTCTCCATGGATCTGGACGAATCACTGGCTTCAGAGGTCTGACCTGATCAGATAATCCCTACAGAACAGGATCGCAGCGTGGTATAATTAAATACAGACACGATCCTGTTCAACAGACAGTTTTAAAAACCGGAAACAACGGGATCTCTTTTAACAAAGCGTACCGCAGGAAATACCCTGCGGCGCAGACGAAGGAGTATCCATGAAATCAATTCTGATCAGGAATTGCAGCAGTATTTTTCAGAGTGCCGCTAAAGGCGTTTTGAAGGATCATGACCTGCTTATCCAAGGGAATGTTATTACTCGCATCGCCCCGAATATCGATGTAGAGGCAGACAGGATTATAGACGGCAGAAACCGCGTCGTTATCCCCGGTCTGGTCAATTCCCACCACCATTTTTACCAGACCTTTACCCGAAACCTGCCGGCTGTACAGAATGCCGAGCTGTTTGAATGGCTGGTGTATCTGTATGAAATCTGGAAACATCTGGATATAGATTCTGTTTACAACTCTTCCCTTCTGGCCATGGGAGAGCTGCTGAAAACCGGATGTACAACAGCCACAGATCATCATTATCTCTATCCTCAGGATATTGACGGAGATATTATGGCTACTCAGTTTGCCGCCTCAGATGCCCTGGGCATGCGCTTTTCACCCACAAGAGGTTCCATGTCCCTGAGCAAGAAGGACGGCGGCCTCCCTCCTGATACGGTTGTACAGGATGAGACGACCATTCTGAAGGATTCGGAACGGGTCATAAAGGCCTATCATGACAGCAGCGATTTTTCCATGAAGAAGATTGTGCTGGCTCCCTGTTCTCCCTTCTCGGTAACAGAAGGGCTGATGAAGGATTCCGCTGCACTGGCCAGAGAGTACGGTGTCAGGCTCCACACCCATTTGGCGGAAACAAGGGATGAAAATGATTTCTGTCTGAAAGTGTACGGCCGCCGGCCGGTTCAGGTTATGGCGGACTGTGATTTCCTGGGAGAGGATGTCTTTTTTGCCCACGGTATTCATTTCAATGACGAAGAGCTGGAGATTCTGGCGGAAACCGGTTCCCATATCGCTCACTGTCCCACATCCAATATGAGACTGGGATCGGGAATCTGCCGGGTGACCGAAATGATTCCCAAAAACATCAATGTGGGGCTGGCTGTAGACGGATCGGCTTCCAATGATTCATCAGATATGCTGGGAGAGGTCAGAAACGCTCTGATGCTGCAGCGGGTTCAATACGGTGCCGCCGCGGTGAGTATGGCGGATGTTCTGAAGCTGGGTACAGAAAACGGAGCCCGTCTTTTAGGCTATGACAAGGTGGGCCGTCTGGAAGAAGGGCTGGCTGCAGACCTGGCCATCTTCAATATGGATAAGCTTGAATATGCCGGCGCCCTCAGCGACCCGGTAGCGGCGCTTATCTTTTCAGGTTACAATCATGAAGCTGAATACACCATTGTCAACGGACATGTGGCAGTGGATAAGGGAAAGCTTACAGGAGTGGACGAAGAGGAACTCAAGGAGTCCTGTATGCGCCTGTCCGCCGCACTGTGGAAGAAAGGAGGAGTACAGATATGAGTCAGTTTTTAAAACCTCTGACCATAGAGGATGCCATATCACTGAAAGAGGAATACCCGGGCAGTCTGTATCTGGGAGGAGGAACTGAACTGAACAGTCCCCTGTCCCACGCTGCATCGGATATCTATATCTCACTGGAGGCTCTGAATCTCAAAGCCTGTGTCAGGGGAAATCATACCACCATACTGGGGGCGTCCGCCACCTTTCAGGAACTCATCGACTGGGACGAGTGCCCCGATGTTCTGAAAGAGGCAGCCGGTTTTCTCACATCAAGGAATGTGCGGAATCAGGCCACTTTAGGGGGCAATATCGCGGCTCATCTGCCCGACTCCTACATGCTCCCCATACTGATGGTTCTTGAGGCGGATCTGGAACTGGGCAATGACGAAGTCATTCCTGTGACCCGTTATGTGGAAGAGAGGCGTCAGAACCTCATTCTCAATATCAGATTCTCCAGAAATCCCGATTCCGCCGCGGTAAAGAATGTTCTGCGGAGCTCCGGAGGACTTTCTGTTCTCTCTGCTGCCGCCTTTATTGAAAAAGAGGATGAGGCCATTAAAAGCGCCGCCCTGGCGGTCAGCGGAATGGGGGACAGTGTGATCCGGCTCACAGATGTGGAGAAAGATCTGGTCTCCGGAAAGATCAGACCCGGTGAGGAACTGGAAAAAGCCGTGGCTGCCGCAGTAGAACCGAAAGACGATCTTAAAGGATCGGCAGAATATAAAAAATACCTTTGCGGAGTGACAGTGCAGGACTGCGTCAGCCGTGTTCTGGAGGCTTCTGTATGACAATTGAATGGATATTAAACGGAAAAACCCTTTTTTCTGAAGTCAATCCTTTTCAGAATGCCCAGGAATTTCTAAAGGACCAGGGGATTCTCTCAGTCCGGGACAGCGATAACCATGCCGGATTTACCGGTAGCGATACAATCCTACTGGACGGGAAAGCCGTCAATGCGGGTCTCCTGATTGCCGGACAGCTGGACGGCCACAGTGTAGAGACAGTGGAATCTCTTAATCAGGGAAACAGAATGGGATATCTGCAGGCTGCTCTGGTGGATGCCGGTGCGGTTCAGTCCGGTTACAACGCCGGGGCTGCGGCCCTAATTCTGAAAGAGCTGCTGGAACGGTCCGAAAATCCTTCAAAGGAAGAGATCGAAGATGCCTATTCCGGTCTTTTTGTCAGGGATTTCGGTTATATGCCTCTGTTCAAGGCTGTGGAGCTGGCCCGGGCCTATAAAGATGATCCTCAGTATAATCACGGCAGTGCGGATGTGGAGATAGCTCCCGAGTTCCGGGAAGATCTGAGGGAAGTGGGAACTCCCCGCCGGAAGGTGGACGGTGCCCAGCTGATTATGGGGCGCAAAGCCTTTGTGGAAGACCGGGTGGAGCCCGGTGCTCTGCATATGAAGGTTCTCCGCAGCACCTTTGCTCACGCTTATATTAAGAGCATCGATACCTCCATGGCAGAAGGCCTCCCCGGAGTGGTCTCTGTCATTACCCATGAAAACTGTCCCGATGTGTTTTACGGTTCTGCCGGGCAGGGATTTCCCGAACCATCCCCCTACGACAAGAGGATGTTCAACAGAAAAATCAGACACGCCGGTGACAGAGTGGCCGCTGTGGTTGCCGAAACAGAACAGATTGCCCTGGATGCCCTGGCTCTGATTCATGTGGAATACGAAGCTCTGACTCCTGTTATGAGCATTGATGAAGCCAAAGCCCCGGATGCACCGGTTGTGCAGAATGGTGTTATCTCCTATGAAGCGGGTGCTCCCGATGATCTGGATGCCCAGAACAAAGGGGCCGATGAACGGGACGGACGGATTATCTATCAGTTCCCCATCGGGGGACAGCCCCGGAAGAATATCGCCTCCTATGTGGAAGGGGGAATCGGAGATGTGGAGAAGGGGTTTGCCGGCTCCGATGTGATCCTGGAACGGGAATATGAATCGGCCCAGGTACAGTGCACCCCTCTGGAACCCCACAATGTCTATACAAAAATGGAAGGAGACCGGCTGGTTATTCATGCCTCCACCCAGGTGCCCTGGCATCTGAGGCGGATTGTGGCCAAAGTTCTGGGAATCAAAGAGAGCCATATCCATGTGATCAAGGAACGGGTCGGCGGCGGTTACGGCTCCAAGCAGGATATTCTGCTGGAAGAACTGGCCGCCTGGATAACCTGGCAGACCGGAAAGTCTGTGAATTACCGCTATACCAGAAAAGAGGAGTTCACTTCCTGTTCCACACGGCATGTTATGAAAATCAAGGTGAAGATCGGTGCCATGAAAGACGGGACCATGACCGCCATCGATATGACCGTGGAAGCCAACACCGGCCCCTTCGGGAACCACTGCCTCACAGTCCCCATGAATGCCTGTTCCAAGTCGCTGCCCCTCTTTTTGTGTGAACACTTCCACTTTGATGTGACCACCTGGTACAGCAATATCGCCCCCACCGGCGCCTATCAGGGATACGGAGCCCCCAAGGGGTCCTATGCTCTGCAAATGGCCGTGGCCGAGCTGGCCGAAGAACTGGGTATGGATCCCCTGGCTCTGATCGATAAGAACCGGGTCAGAGAGGGTTCCATGCTGGAGATTCTCAAATGTCTGGGAGAAGGACGGGAAGGAACGGCAGCGGCGGTTGTGAGCTGCGGACTGGACGGGGCTCTTGAACAAGGGGCTGAGCTCATCCAGTGGGGAAAACCTGTAGAATCCGATGATCCCGATGTCAAAATCGGTAAAGGGGTTGTGATCATACAGCAGGGCTCGGGACTTCCCGGTCTGGACCACTCCAACGCCGAGGTCAAACTCCTGACAGACGGAACTCTTCTGGTCCGCAGCGGCGGAGCCGATCTGGGAACCGGTCTGGATACGATGTGTGTGAAAATCGCATCGGAAATCCTCAATGTTCCCATGAGTGAGATTGCCATTGTGTCCGGGGATACGGACTCCACCAGTTTTGATACAGGAGCCTATGCTTCCAGCGGAACCTACTTTTCAGGGAATGCGGTTGTGAAGGCTTCGGATGATCTGAAAGCCAAAATACTGAAGGCCGCCTCCGAAATGCTGGGTGAGAGGGAGTCAGACCTGACTCTGGAACTGCCGGCTCTGGTGAAAGGGAAGAAAGGCTCTGTCAGCTTCGAAGATATCGCCCGTGATTCACTGACCGGTGAAGGCCGGGGACAGCTGATCGGATCGGCATCCTATACCACAGAAGATTCCGCCTTTCCCTACGGAGCTCATTTCTGCCAGGTGGCGGTAAACACAAGAACCGGTGCCATCAGACTGCAGAAGTATTATGCCCTGCAGGACTGCGGAACTCCCATCAACCCCGAGCTGGCCATGGGACAGGTGTACGGCGGTGTGATGAAGTCCATCGGCCATACCATGTATGAGCAGATGGTCTTTGACGAGAGAGGCCGCTGTATCAACACAGACTTGAGATCTTACGGTGTTCCCATGATGGGGGATGTGCCGGAAGACTTCCAGGTACACCTGATTCAGACGGACGATCCCTTCGGACCCTTCGGGGGCAAGTCCATATCGGAAATCGCCGTCAACGGGGCGGCGCCGGTTATTGCCAATGCCATACACGACGCCTGTGGTGTCTGGCTGCGGAGCTGGCCTCTGACCCCTGAGAAAGTTCTCAAGGGACTGGGTAAAATCTGAGTCTTACCTGAATGAAATCCTTCCCCGGGAGAGTCTCTTCCGGGGATTTTTTTTCTGGAAGAAAATCCCCTTTCCGAGCCGGGAAGAAGGATTTTTTACATCTCCAGGAATTCTATAAAGTGCTGCAGGTCCCCGGGCAGGGGTCTTTTCTTTTTCTCAAACTTGATGATCCTGGACTTCAGTTTCAGAATGTCCTTCTGCCTGCGGTTCTGGAATTTGTTCTCCATTTTCTTCCAGTCCGGTTTGGCCGCCATAACGCTCCGTTTCTCCGCAGGATAGGGGCAGAAACGGTAGAAAATATCCCTCACATAGCTGTTCAGACGGACTTTGCCTTCAAACTCAAACTCCACCCACATGGTATATTCTCTGGCAAAGCGGTCTTTATCGGATTTCGTTTTTTTGATGAACTCCTCCAGCCTGGTTTTGGCTTCCGGAGAGATATTGGGATTCTTTTTGAAAAAGCGGATGTAGTTGTAATAGACCCCCACCAGTCCCCCTTCCACAGGATCGGTCCAGTTGTAACCGGCAATGCTTTTCTGCAGCTCCCAGCGGAAGTAGGCCAGCTGGGTTCCGATGGTTTCCTGCAGTTTTTCACCGAAATACAGGGGGAAGAACACTCTTCCCGGAGTGTTCTTGTTATTCCCCTCCATCTCCTGCCACATAACGGCTCTTGTTCCATAAACGGGGTAGAGAACAAAATGGGGAACCACTTCCTTCTGAATAAAATCAGAGCCCAGTTCGTGTTTCAGAAGAACTTCTCTGTAGAACAGGGAAAAGTCTCTTGATTTGTACTTCATTACTGCAGCCGCAAAATCCTCAGGATCAATATAATTCCGCTTCAGACTGCCGGTGAGAGTGTCGCTGCACAGGAAGGGAAGGGCTTTCTTCTTGTTGCCGTAGAGCATTTTGTAGAGTTCCGTGGCAATCTGCCTGATTTCAAACCGGACCCTGTCCTCGGGAGTATCCTTGTACAGATAAACGCCCTGTTTCTCCTTTTTGGTCAGTTTCTGCTGATTCTTCAGTACAGTTTTAAAGAGATCACCCATCTCTGTCATGGAGGGAGCCACTTCGGACTTATACACTTTCTCCAGAAAGTAGGGGAGGGTCATCACCGGTATGCCGTCGTCGGCAAAGAGGTTCCCTGCATAACACTCATCAATAAGGATCAGATCTTCATCCGAGATGAAGCGTTCATCAATCACCCCGAAATGGAGCATGATTCCGGGTACAAAACCCTTCAGATCCGAGGCAATCACCTTCAGAAAACAGTCCTCATAGAGTTGCCAGTATTTCTGTGAGACAGAATCCCTCAGCTTCGTGATTTCCGGATCGCTGTCGTGCTTGTTTTCGGCCTTCAGAAGCCGGTCCATCTGGTCCTTGAACTCGGTCTTGAAGGAATCCTCCAGTGTGGAGAAGTCCAGAATCTTCCCCAGAAGACCTTTGTATTTGGCAAGGCGTTTTTTCATCTCTTCCGATTGGACCGCCGCAGCGGAAGGCCCCTCTTTTCTGCTCTCTGCTTCGGGGTCAATAAAGTTCTGATAACGCTTCAAAGCGCTAAAGACTTTGTACTCGGTAAAAAGATCCTTTCCCAGAAGGGTCATGGTGTCTTTGCGGCAGCGCCAGCTGAATTTAGCCAGAAAGTGGAGAAAATTCTTCTTTTTAGGATCGTCGTTTTTGGAACCCGATATGATCTGAACCGCCCAGCCCGTATCGGAATAGATCTTATCCATAAGGGTTTTTATTTCACCGGCAATCCGGATATTGGATTCCACCAGCTGCTGTATCACCTTGCCCAGAAAATCAAAAATGTACTGATTCATAGGCTCGTCCTTGCTGAACAGAGCCGTGAGAATCTTGTCATTCTTCTGAATCAGTCTCTTGAGGAAGATATACTGCTGATTATCAATGAGGTCTTCCACCCTGATCTGATCATGGTCATCATAGAGCCGCAGGTTATCCTGTATCTTTCCTAAAAAGAGATTGTAGTCCCATCCTTCCGGCAGAGAGGCTCTCTCATCCTCTTTGATCATGGCTTTCAAATAGGCGGAATACTCTTCCAGGGAGGCTTCTTCCCTTTTTTTCTCATCGTATACGGAACCGGCACTGCCGGGTGCACCCAGGGCCAGAGAATCAGCTATGGAGGCATATTTGTGCCATAGGTATTTATAGTTGGTATACAGATAGATTGTCGAATCAATCCGGGTACACAGGTCTCTGAGCAGTTTATAGTTCAGACTGCTGTCTTTGTGAATCTGGCCAATCAGTTCTTCCCGTTTCATAGGGCGCGAACTTACTGAGCAGTCCGATACGGTGCGCATGGAAATGGAGTTGCCCTTTTCCATTATACCTGTGATTCCGATCAGGGCTTCTCCCTTCACAAGGCCGATCCTGAGGCTGTTCTCGATCAGTTCCTGAGTTGTTCCGGCCTGCTCATAGTTCTCATTATAGAGAACCTCTACCATTCCTGTGTGGAGCACTGTAAAAGCAAAGGAGGCATCTCCCTGCTTTAACAGGACTGTTCCGGCAGGTACTGAGTGTTTCATATGCTGTTCATTTAAGTTAAGTTCTTCCATTACCTGTTGTTTCCATGATTATTTTTAAAAGAGACTCATCCGGATGAGTTTCTCTTTCATTTCCGGGGTTATTTGTAAGGGTACGAATATCATTATATTACAGTTGGGCAGTCATTGACAGGAGATTTCTGTTGATCTACGATCTTAAGTCTATGGCAGCAAGCATCACAGAAAAAGGGAAGGCCGCCCGGCTGAAAATCCTGAACACTTCCATCGGTCTGTTTGAAGAGTTGGGATACAAGGAAACAACCATAAAAGAGATCTGCCGGGTCTCGGGAGTGGGAGTGGGAACCTTTTATCACTATTTCAGCTCCAAACAGGACATTCTGGATGAGTTTATTGCCTTTGAACAGGAAGAAATTCGAAAAGAGATTAATGCCTATCAAAACCCATCCTGTCTGAACCGGATCAATAAACTTCTGGAAATACTTATTGGGTATATCGAGATGAAAGGTAAGGAGTTTATGGCGGCTTATCTGGCCAAAAACATGACCGCCAGTCAGGCTGAAAACATCTTCGAAGTCTACAATGTCAGAGCCATCCTGAAGGAGCTCTTGGATGAAGGAGAGGCGGAAGGACAGTTCCGCTGTACTGTCAGCTCCGATTATGTGTGTGAAATTATGACTGCAGCGGTTATCGGCTACCTCTCCCTCTGGTCTTCTCTCCGGGACAGCGGAAAAAGCAGAGAAGAGCTGAATCAGTACAGAGAGTCCCTGAAGGTTCTGATTTCAACTCTTCTGAACACCCCCGCCGGTTAAGCTCCGGGAAGCTCCTCCTTCATTTCTATCACCCCTATCGGGCATTTCCCGGCACAGATCCCGCAGCTGGTGCACTCCTTTTTTCCCTTCTCCGTCAGTCCGGGGTAGGTATTGCCGTAAGAATCTTTTCCCCGCACCACCAGGTCCAGACAGTCAAAGGGACAGAAGGTGATGCACTCCCGGCAGGCCGTGCATTTTTTATAATCAATATGAGGGTATGTTTTTATCTTAGCCATCTTATTATGCCTCTGTGTATTGAAGGATATTCAGTTTTTCAAGGGTTTCCCGTGTGGGGACTCCCGTCTCCCGGTCCCAGCCGATTTTTTCCCAGTACAGCTGCATCTGACCTTCCAGATCAAAGCTGTTTCCCTTTGTGGGGCCGTCGGGAAGGGGCGGTCTGCCAATCACTCTGTCGGCCATTTTGTTCTTCCAGGGATCAATCCCCTCGCGGATATTGAACATCTGCCGCATGGTCTGAACCCTCAGTCCGATCTCCATGAGCTGGTCGCCGCTTTTTTCCATTCCCGTTGCCGCATTCAGCCAGTCAAAAAGACGCCAGTTGTTGAATCCTGTGAGCATGGCAAACAGGCAGCCTCCCGAACAGTCCACCAGCTGTTTCATGGCAGACATGGCCACATTCTTCCAGGCGCCCTCATGGGTAGCCTCCTGTTCATGACTTTTGCTCTCCAGCTTCTGTTTGGGAGCCCAGCTGCAGTAGTTCCACACGGCTGTACTCATATAATAGGTTTCCGCTCCCACTGTATGTTTACCGGGAGTGGGGTCCACAGACATATGAAGCCCCATGCCGCTTTCAAAGCGAGGATCGTGCATCCCCGGTTCCTGACCGCCGGCATGCATGGCACAGTCTTCCGACCCGGGAATCTTCCGGGTGGCCGCTTTGACACCATCTGCCAGAAGGGCTCCGAAACCTTCCCGCCGGATCATCTGTTTCAGCACCTCTATGGCTGTATCCACCTGACCCCATTTCAGTTCCAGACCGCCCGTATCCTCTTTGGTGATAATCCCTTTTTCGTAGCATTCATAGGCATAGGCCATGGTATTGCCGGCGGAGATGGTATCCAGCCCCGCCCGGTTGCATATTTCGTTAATATAGTAGATCCCATCCAGATCATTGCTGAGAAGGAGGCTGCCGAAGGAGGCGACCGTTTCATATTCAGGCTTATGGGTTGTTTTAAAAGCACCGTCTCCGATGTTTGAGATATCAGCCTCACCGCCGCAGCCGATATTACAGGAGGAGCAGTGGTACTTGTTTGTCTCTTTTTTCAGCTGTAGATCAGGATTTGTCTTTTTGGCCTTTTTCTTAAAATGTTTTGTGCTGAGTGCCCAGTTTTTTACAGGAAGATCTCCATTCAGCCCTGACAGGTTGGCAAAAATAGTTCCGTACTTCTTGAAGATTCCCACCATGGCAATGCCGTTCATGGGAGTTCTCATATTCAGGCCCAGTGCCTTGCCGACCAGGGGGAAGGTGGAACCCTTTACAAAGCCCGGCAGATTCATCACCCGAACCTTATTGGCATACTCAGTGGAAATCTCCTTCATCTTATCCGGTTTTGCCACGGGGATCTTTTTTGATCCTGCCAGAACAACGGCCTTCAGCTTTTTGGAACCCATTACGGCACCCAGACCGCTCCGGGCGGCAATCCGGCCTTTATCATTGACAATTCCTGATATGAGGGACAATTTTTCCGCCGCTTCTCCTATGGTGACACAAACCGGTTTTTTCCGGAGGGTGTGTTTCTCAATCAGCTGTTGTTCCGTATCCACAGCATCGGTTGTTCCCCAGTATTCAGAAGCATCCAGAATCTGGGGTCCCTTGTTATCGATAAACAGGTAGACCGGCTCGGAACTTGTTCCGTAAAAGAATATACCGTCATAACCGGCCTGTTTGATTCCCGGTGAGAAGTTCCCCCCGCAGTTGGAGTCACCCCAACCGCCGGTGAGGGGCGATTTACCGGTCACCAGAAAACGGCCGGTCACAAAGCTTCCCGTTCCGGTGAGGGCACCGGGAACGAAACCCAGCACATTCTCCGGCCCCAGGGGATCGGCTCCTTTTTGTATATCTCTGTGAAGAATATAAGTGGCCAGGCCGATGCCTCCCAGAAACTGATCATAGATGCCCTCATCGATCTGTTCCTCACTCCACTCCCGGGCTGTCAGATTTACTTTCAGTATTTTTCCCATTACGCCTTTCATAGGGACTCCTCTCGTTTGTATGCTTTGTTAGATCAGCCGCCGGCGGCAAGAGTCATAAAAAAGACTTCGTCTCCGTCTTTCAGTTTATCCCTCATGGCCGCGGGTTTGTAATTCAGATAGCAGCGGTAAAAGGGACGCAGGTACAGGGGAATCTTCAGTCTGGAATAGACTGTCCTGATTGTTGCCTTTTCCCCCAGAACCAGATACTCACCGTCCTCGAGAACAGAATGATCGGCTATCCCGGCTACAGACACTTTTATTCTCATTTTCGATGACAGCTTCAGCCCATCATGGGGGCCAGAACCCCTTCCATTTCTTTGGGGGAAAAATAGGACGGCGGGGCATACAGATAAAATGCCTCTTTACTGGCCCGTTCCGCCAGAAGGGGGATATCCTCTTCTTTCAGTTCTTTCACGGTCTCGGGAATATCCATAATTCTGTTCAGCTCCCGGATTTTTTCAATAAAGATCCCGGCCAGCTCCCTTTCCGTTTTTCCTTCCTTCTCCACACCGATCAGCAGGGCCAGTTCCGCCAGACGTGTGTCGCAGCTGTCAATGGACGCCTCCAGAATATGGGGGAGGACAATGGCGTTGGCCAGACCGTGGGGGACATGGTACAGACCGCCGAAATTGTGGGCAATGGCGTGAACATTTCCCACAAGAGCTCTGGTAAAAGCGGCTCCTGCATAATAGGAGGCCCACATCATATTCTCTCGTGCCTTTGTATTCTTACCGTCCTTATAACAGGTTTCCAGATCTTCAAAGATGATCTTCACAGCCTTTCTGGCATAATCGTCGCTGAAGGGGGTGGGGATGGAACTGATATAGGATTCCACCGCATGGGTCAGGGCATCCATACCTGTGGTTGAGGTAATATGGGGAGGCAGACCATAGGAGAGCTCGGGGTCCATCACAGCCAGAGCCGGCAGTATCTTGGCCGAGCCGATTCCGTATTTCGCCTTTGTTTCGGGATTGGTGATAACCGCAGCCACCGTGCACTCCGAACCGGTACCGGATGTGGTGGGAACCGCAATGATCAGCCGGGGTTTCTTCCATATTTTAAAATATCCTGTCATCTTCATAATGCTGGTGCCGGGGTTACTGACCCGGGCTGAGGCTATTTTGGCGCTGTCCATGGACGAACCGCCTCCAAAGCCGATAAAACAGTCACAGCCTTCTGCCAGGAACATCTGCCGGGCATCCTCAATCACCTGTATGGTCGGATTGGGAACCACTTTATCAAAAACGGCATAATCCAGATTCTGCTCTTCAAAGCTGTTAAGCATCCCTTTTAAAAGACCGACCCTGACGATCCCTTCATCTGTTACAATAAGGGGCTTTTTATACCCTTTGTCCTTCAGGTAACCGGCAATTTTGAGAACAGAACCGGCTCCCGACAGAGTTTCGGGTTCTCCGAAGTTAATGACTTTGATTATGAACCGGACAATTTTCTGGTAGGCTCTGATGCCGCTGACTTTGATTCCTTTCAAAACAGTACTCCTTGGATGTTATGAACTGACTGATCTAAAACAGAACGCGTTCTGTTTTAGAATAATACCCTTCCTTTATGGGTCTGTCAAATCTTTTGATCTGTAGATTTTGTGATGGAATTTTGTGATGGAATTTTGCTTCTGCCTGTTGCTGTTCAGTTCAATGTATAAACCATTATGTCTGCATCAGTATGGCTACCGCACTGCCAATGATGGCGGTAAATGTTGCCAGATGGTATAAACCCATTCGATCAAAACGTCTATTCATATCTTCAAAACGTTGATTCACATCATCGAAGCGCCTGTCCATATAGTTCTGCATCTGCTCAAAACGAGAGTCTGTTGATTTGATAAGGGATTTTATATTTTCATTCTGATGTTTGAGCTGCTCTTCTACCCGTACTATTCGTTCCATAATCTGGGGTGAATAATCCTGAGGCTGATTCCGGAATGGTATAATATTCTGTTCTTCCATCCAGTTTCCCAGATTGGCTTTGATAAAATCAATGTTTTCTTTGGTCATATGTTCCTGAGCCACCTTGCTCTCCCTTAATTTTAGTTGGATTACAGGGTGGTATACAAGCGTAAGAACGCTGCTGCTTCAAAAAAATGAAGCAGATTCCGACCGATCGCAGCGGTACGGCTCCGGGAGGTCCCGGCGGCGCGGAGCAAGCCGGAATCAGAGCCCCGGATAAAGCCGTTTAACGGAGAGCGGGTCCGGCCGGAACGGGCGGCGGACAAAAAAATAAGGCTGCTTCCCCTTTGTAAAGAGAAGCAGCCCTCTGTTTGAGACGGGATTCTACAGTCTGGCCAGCAGACCTGAAATCCGGGTTACATGGCCTGACTCCTGTTTGTAGAGCATGTCGAAAAGATCCACCACATCGGCGGCCAGATTGGTCATGGTAGACACCTGGCTGTAAAAGTCCCGGGTGTGCTCCTCCCGCTGCAGGGCCACTTTCAGGACATCTTCCTGTGAGGCGCCTGGTACTATTTCGCTGGTCTGGATCAGTTTATCCATACTGCTGCGGTCAAAGTTTTCGGCTGCTCCGTCTTCAATGCTGTCCAGAATTTCTGCCAGCCGGGACTCATGTTTCACTTCTTCTGCTGCCAGTTCTCCCAGCAGGGTCTTCACTTCATCAGTGGATGCTTTAGGTACGGCATCCTGATAAAAGAGCATGCTTTCGTGTTCAATCTTTATTGAGAATTTCAGAATGTCAGATAACTTCATTTCACCGGTACTCATATTCTTCTCCTTCCCGTCCGAGATCCTGTTGAGGACCTCCGGGGTTGTTTTTATTTTTTCTGCAGATAACGGTCGATTCCCCGGGCCGCAAAGTGGCCTGTGGCGATACCGCTGATCACATCGGGACCTCTGTTGATATCTCCTCCCACAAAGAGCCAGGGGGCGCCGGGAACCTGCTGGTCCGGATCGGAAACCACCTGCCGGCGGGGGCTGTACTCGATGCCGCTGTTGATCTCTTCGGGAATGTAGGAGAGGTCCGAAGCCTGTCCGATGGATTCCACAATCATATCCGCCTCATAGAAACGGCTGTCTTCCATGTCGAATTTGGGATTGAACCGGCCTTCCTCGTCAAAGATGTGGAGACAGCGGGCCACATGGAGTCCCTTCAGGGTCTCATCATCTTCAATTTCTATTCTCTGGGGACCGTAGGCGGGAGTGATAACCGCTCCCTCCTCTCTGGATTCGACAACCTCTTCCTCGTCGGCCAGCATTCCGTCAGCCGGTTCCAGACAGGTGGTGGTCACATCTACTTTGCCGTATTTCTGCATCTGAATACGGGCTAGAGAACGGGTGATGTCCATGGCCACATTACCGCCGCCGATGACAACGATCTTTTCGGGAACGTAGATCTCTTCGCCCAGGGTGATCTTGCGCAGCAGTTCGATGGACTGGAACACCTTTTTATGATCCGCGTTTTCTATCCGTGTGGACCGGCCCAGGTGGAGTCCGGTTCCGGCAAAGACGGCATCATAGTCTTTCTTGAGCTCTTCCAGTGTAATGTCTTTTCCCACTCTGGTACTGGTTCTGATTTCCACACCCAGAGAGAGAATGTAGTTCACATCCTTGTCGATCTGCTCATAGGGGAGTCTGTATTCGGGAATCCCGTAGCGCATCATCCCTCCGGCTTCGGGGAGGGCTTCAAAGATGGTCACCTGGTAACCTGACAGACTCAGGTAGTGGGCTGCAGAGAGTCCGGAGGGACCGGAACCGACGATGGCCACCTTTTTACCGTTTTTCTCAATGTTTTCCGTACCCAGAATCGCTTTGTATTTCTCGGCAGGGACATTGTCGGCGATGTAGCGTTTGAGCCAGCGGATGGAAAGGGGGTCGCCCTTGTGGCCGATGGAACAAACCGATTCGCACTTGTGGGTACAGATCCGGCCGCAGACCTCGGGGAGGGGATTGGTTTCATAGAGAATCCTCAGGCCCTCTTCCAGATTGTCTTCCCGCACTGCCCTGATGTAGGAGGGTATGCCCATATGGGCGGGACAGGTGGCCGTACAGATGCCGCATTCCACACAGCGGTCGGCTTCCTTCAGGGCCTGCTCTTTGGAATAACCCTTCATCATTTCGATAAAGGAAGTACCCCTCTCCTCGGCGTTCAGATGATCCATGCCCACCCGGCTGGGGGGAGTCAGGTCGTAATCATCGGGTTTTCTGTAGCCTTCGGCCACATCGTCCCAGTATTTCTTTTCAGCCCCGATCACAAAGCGGTAGTCGTCGGGTGTGCCGTGCACTTCGTTGCCTTCCCCTTCGTTTTCCCCTTCCACGGACCAGCGGAAGCGGTTGCTCATGCCCAGGGAGTTGGTGGTACAGATATCCACACAGAGGGCGCACCAGCAGCAGCGGCCGTAGTCTACCCGGGGGCGGAGTCCCGAATCACCGTCTTTGGCTTCGATCCCTTCAACGGGGACCAGGTCGATGGCGGCATTCTGGCAGATTTCCTCACAGGT
>JAQQAM010000154.1 GCA_028532905.1 Spirochaetales bacterium | reverse complement strand
CAGAGCTGATTGCGGCTCAGGGATAGAAGCGGAAATGCCCGGACTCTTCCCGGCGGCGTGGAAATGAGCCGGAAACAGAAGAGGCCAACAGGGTATTGGAGCGGATAGCCCGGTTTCCCCGGCCCGGAGGGACGGGGAAAGAGCCCCCTACTCCAGAGACACAAGGTCCTCGATAGGAGTGTAAAGCTCATCCAGTAGAGGGTTTGAAACGTTATCGGGAGTTATCTGCATGATGCAGGAGCTGCCGTCCACAACCAGGATTCCCTGTACGTACAAATCGCCCGAGGGATGGGTATGGATGGTCAGAGACTCAAAGCGGTTATCATCAATGATGGTTTCCACTGTCTCTGTGGCCGGATTGACCCGTACCAGCTTGGGCGACCCGCCCGAAGTATACCCTGAAAGCACAAGTGTGTTGCCCTGAACGGCTCCGGCGGCAAAGATGTTGAGTCCGGTGTAAGCAATTTTTCTGAAGGTATCTGCGGAACCGGCCACTTCGTAAAGGGGTGAAGAGCTTTCATTGACATCCATGACCAGGGTTCGATCTTCCAGAACAAAGGAAAAGTGGGCCCTTATGTCGTAACCCACATTTACTGTCTCCTGAGTATAGCTGTTGCTGTCCTGATCGTAGCGAATGGTGGTGAGGTCACCGCTGTATCCTGTTTGAACTTCCTGCTTGTGATTGATCCAAAACTCTCTGGGCAGATCATCTTTTTTATACACGATGTCTCCCTGTTGGTCCGCTATTTCAAGGACATAGTTAGAACTTTGATAGACATAGGCGATATGCCCTGAATCCAGGGCCATGAAGTAGCGGATGGATGCGGGTAGAGTGAAATGGGCTCCAGGCTTGTAGCTGATCCGTTCACTGTGAGTTTCATGATTCGGTTTGAATAGGATTCATACAGATAATAGGGATTGTTTCCCTGAACCGCCCGCCTTTTCCCCCGGCCTATGGAGTCGTACAGATTGAAAAATCCTTCTACCTGCTTTGTAAAAACTGTATGACCGCTCTGTTTGTCTATAAGATAAAATGAATCATACTGAGCATTGGTATGAGAGGAGAGGACGATGTAATAGTCGTCGTTCAGATCATAGAGGCCGTTGAGCCAGAAGGTTGATTCATTGACCTGTGAGCCTCTGGTATCGTAAATGAGAGGGGTCACCACTAGTCCCGCGGCGTCAAAGCCTCTGAGCAGTCCGGGTTCATCGAAAAAGTTGCTGATGCTGGCAAACAGGATGCGGGCCCTGGCGCTGTCTATGTGCCCTATGGTCTGGGCATAGTTGTCCGATTCAGAGCCGAAATCGCAGGAACTGATGAGTAAGAGGCAGAATAGTGATACTATTTTTATGGAGGTTTTCATTACAGAGCCTCCCTGTTACCGGCCTGGATAAATCGATATGTATAATCCGGAGAAGAAACAGGTAGAAGTTTTACAGTCCCGCTTTGTTCCAGAATACCGATAACCGAGGCTCCTGACTGAGAATCTGTGCCATAGAACAGGAATCCTCCGCCATCCAGGAGTTTCAGGTTTTTAATGGCGTAGTCTTCAGAACCGCTGACCGGGGTGGAACTGTCTGTTCCGGGGGAAAGCTTTATCAGGCTGGGTGTTCCGTCATCCAGGGTGAGGGACACATACAGGGAATCGGGATCAGTTTCGATGCATTCGATTCTGCTGCCGGCAGGTAATGTCAGGGGCAAACTGCTGCCGTTTGCTGAGACTCTGATCAGACTGTCTGATTCCACCAGCACAGCATAATCCCGGGTATTGACGACTTTATAGGGAGCCCATATCCCGGTGACTCCTGTATGATTGGTATAGACCAGGTTCAGGGAGTCATCCTGAGCGATTGTGATAATAGCGTTATTATCTTTATCAAAATACTGAATGTCTCCATTTTTATTTTTCCAGAAGCAGGAATAGCTCTCATCCAGATACACCAGATGACCGTACTGATGGATCAGTTTGGAGACAGCGTTGTTCCTGTAAAGTATCAGATCCTTATCAGAAACAATAAAATCCAAAACGTCATCTATGGAAGGAGAGACTATTTGATATGTGATTTGGGACAGATTCGATGAGTTGATCCGGTAGAGATTGAATCTTCCTGCATAATTGTAGTTGTTGCTGCGCCAGCGTTTGTGATCCAGATACTCAAAGTCCCCGTAATCATTATTGTTATACCAGAAATCCAGCAGATAACCATCATCAAAGAGAGCGACGCTGCCGCTTTGTTTATCCACAAGATAGGTTTCCCCGGCTGAGAGAATAAAATGATCATCTGAATAAGGATAAATGTGTACTCCCTCCAGATTGTTTCCGTTATAGTAGATCTGAGACAGGGAATCTATGGGATTTCCATTACTGTCCCTGTAAGTGACGGTCCGCATTTCATTGTTCTGATCGATATAACTGAGCTCCCCATCATACTCACTCCAGGAGTTAGCCTGGAGGAAAAAGACTTTGGGGTTGTCAAACTGGACCTTTCCGATCAGTAGGGGCGGTGCCGCTCCGCTGCTGCCGTTGTCGCATGAGACAAACAGCGCAGGCAGCAAAACCGCCAGCAGTAGTAAAGATTTTTTCATTTTGTAATCCTGTTATTAAATTACCGAACCCTGATTTTATGAGCCGGCAAGTAATATTAAGCACATATTCCGGAGAAATGTAAAACATTTTTTTATAATGGGATAAAATGAAAAACAGCTGTGCATAAGCAGCTTGCTGGAAGCCTGGTTTTAGTACTGGAGATGAAAATTAATATGGTTAAAGCGTTTATCCGAGGATGGGTCTGGTGCTTATGACCAGTCCCGTACACTCAATACAAATCATTCACAGGGATTTCCAGCCCGGGGAGAACCGTACTGGTCAGGATCTCCCCGGCGGTATAGTAATCGGGTTTATTGTATTTTGAACCGTCATGGATAAAGATTTGTATGGCCGGTCTTTCGGGGTTCACAATCCAGTACTCCTTTACAGCGTACTCTTCATAAAGCTCCAGCTTCTGGGTTTGGTCCTTGAAACTGGTAGAGGGCGAGAGTATTTCCACAACCAGATCCGGCGCGCCGACACAGCCTCTTTTGTCAATTTTGGAGGGATCGCATATAACGGAGATATCGGGCTGCACCACAGTGTGAATGTCCTGGTCCTCATTCTCTTCCTTTTGCAGCCTCACATCAAAGGGGGCCGGATAGACCTGACAGGGTTTGTTTTTCAGATGCTGCCATATATATCCGAATATATCACCAGAGATCAATTGATGCTTACTGGCTGGAGCCGGACTCATAGACCAGGGCACTCCTTTGATCAGCTCCCAGCTCTCCTCTTCGGGCCATTTGAGATAATCGGCATAACTGTATTTTTTATCAGGGTCCAATGCGGCGTCTCCCATTTTCCATCTCCTTGTATAGTAACTCTGTTTATACTTCTATACAAGGAAAGGGAGCCGGTTGCTTCAAGGAGAAAAATAAAGCCGGAGGAAAGCCCCCGGCTGTCATATAAAAAGATTAAAGACTATTCAGATACCACAATAAAGTGGTTGTAGAAATCGGGAACCAGCTTCAGGACATCATCCGATTTATCTCCCGGAGAGTTGTTGTCATAAACACTCAGAAGATTTTCTGTCTCTACAATAAATGTGAGGGTGGTTTCTCCTTCAATAACAACCTCCTCAAAGGGGAAGATAAGCATGCTCAGGTTGGTATTGCTGGAGCTGCCCACATTACCGAACTCACTGGTATCGATCATATCCGGAAAACCCTCCAGACCGGGAAGAACAACACCGGCATCGCTGTAATCGGAGCAGAACATATAGTTTTCAATGGCAGAAGCCTGTTGATTGGAGGAATCTTTAATATTGGGGAGCACCTGAGACAGGTCAAACATAAACTTGTTACCCCCCAGATAACGTCGCATATAAATAGTTCTTCCTTCACTTTCAAAATAGGAGTCAGGCCAGTCGCTATCGGTATAACCGGGAACGGTGACTTCCAGTACGGGGGTTTGCCAGATAACACCGGAATCATATCCCAGAGTCCGCTGTGTGGATGAAATCCGGATAAACAGAGTGTCGTAGGTGCCTCCATTTGAAACACCTTCAATATCATAGGTAATGGGATCGCAGAAATCCACATTGGAAACCTCATCCCATTCGGACTCATCATAGTTATGAACGGGGACGCTCAGGGTAATATCACTGCTACCGTTGCCCAGTGCGGCCTGAGTAAAGGGCAGAACAAAGGAAGATGGACTCAGATAATCAGAACCGTCAAACTGAACAATGTCTCCCAAATCGTCATAGGCCTGATTGAACAGTGTGAAGTTTCCGATATAGGGATCTCCTACAGCTGTTCTGGAAGCTCCTGGCAGAAAAACTCCTGCTCCGGCTGAAGAGTTGGCAAAATCCATGGTCAGACTGACATCATCGCCGCCTCCGATGCCTCCGCCGTCTGCATCCGGATCACAGCCGGTCAGAATCAGGCTGCTTAGATAAAATAGTACAAAGATGTGTTTCAAATTCATTTTTTACTCCCTTATAGTAGAACGAACATAAACAGCACCCATTCCATAGTTGAAACCGATATATTCTGCATAATGCTCTGATGAGTCTCCGCTGGCTGTCATATGCCACTCATCGGGGGGTGTAAAGCTGTTCCCGGGTGAAATATCGCTGTAGTACTCTCTGAGACCGGACTGACTAAAGTCGCTGATTTCCACTCCGAAATCATCTGAGATAAATTCGCTTAATGTATCAAATGAGATTTCCTGAAACCCTCCGTTTTCATCCAGCAGATACCATTCAAAGTCGATGGAAGTGATGATATCGCTACCTGCGGCTGTGTTGACTTTGGGAACAATCAGAGGGAAGGCAAACTTGCCGTCAACGACAGGGGTAGCTGTTCCCAGATCGAGTTCGGCCACTTTCTTGCCGTTTTGGTACAGATCCCAGTAGCCTCTGGGGGCTTCCTGGATAAGATTGTCTGCTGTTTCGCCCCAGCCGAAACCGAAATTTCCGTTGAAGTAGTCCCCGCTGAGGGGATTGGAAGGATCAAAGCTTGTCCCATTCCCGTATGTAACCGTTTCAGGAGGATAAAGCAGGATGGTGTCACTTTCGGAGAAACTTTCCCACCAGGTAGTGACCTGGAAACCAGAAAAGATGAAATTATCCGGAGCCGCCCAGCTGTCTGTGATGGCAGCCCGGTCACTCATATTCAGGACATAACTGATGTCGCATCTTTCAAGGACATCTCCGGCATTGATATTGTTTTTCAGATAGCGGATGGAGTTATCTGCCAAGGCCATAGTCCTGGCTTCATCCAGATTATCTATCTGATCGGCAAAATCACTCAGATTATTCTCCGACAGGAGGATATCTTCTGTTGAAGCACTCTCAGAGATTATCCCTAGCTGTATGTCTCCTTCCAGAATCTCTGTGCTGATGGATTCCCAGACACTGTCTGTTCCTGTTCCGATTCCGATAACGCCTAGAGTTTTTCGGAAGGCAGCATCCGCATCATAAAGAAAGGCAAAAAAGGTATCTCCTTCGGGGATGGATAGAGAAAAGGTTCCGTCAGATGCGATGTCAACGATTTCATCATTACGCAGCATGCTGTTTATTGAGGAGCTCCCATGAAAATAGAGAACCTGATAATCGGAAACAGCAGCCCGGGACAGGGAGCTTCCTCCCGCAACAGCCGGATTAAACTGACCGGACACATTGGAAAAACTGCCTCCGGATTTATCCTCTTTACAGGACAGAATCAGGACAGATACCAGCAATATGAAAATAGTTTTCTTCATGAGAAGGTCTCCTTTTTAAGTTTAGCAGTGTTACCAGTGCCAGAAGGGCTGGAAACACTCATAAGTGGTAGAGAGAATCTGTTGAACATCACTGCCATCAGAATTGATGGTAAAAATCTGTTTCTGTCCGTTCTCATAGCCAACAAAAACAAGCTGATCTCCATCAGGGGAATAGCAGGGCTCCTGACCATTGCTGTCTGTATACAGTTCCTGCAGGTCAGTTCCGTCAGCTTTTATAGTATACAATCCGTTAAAAGGATCAGTGTTATCTCCATACCAGGCTGTAAAGGCAAGGGTTGTTCCGTCCGGTGACCAGTGGCTACCCCAGGACCAGTAAAAATCAGAGGCTGTTACAGCCACTGCGTTCTGTCCGTCTGAATCGGCGACATAAATCTGACTGTTATTACTGATCACGGTATAAGTGATCTTAGTTCCGTCTGGGGAATAATCGGCTCTCTGTTCATCTTCCGGTGCATTGGTGATCTGAGTAACAGATCCGCCTGTCAGGTCCATGGTATAAAGATCGAAGTTTCCACTTCTGTCTGACTCAAATAGAATGACACTGCCATCGGGTGAAAAAACCGGACGTTCATCCTTAAAGGAGTTGTCAGTCAGCTGTACAGCTTCAGATCCGTCAATATTGGCAATCCAGATTTCTCCGTCACCGTCTGTAAAACTTTCATAAACTATTTTTTCATAATTAGAGGAAACTCTGGGGTAGATCCCGTTAGTAATGAGTGTCTGCTGACCGGCTCCTTCAGGGGTCATGGCATGGATCTCTCCATTATCCTTATAAGATCCGAAAAAGATCGTTTTTTCAGAGAAATCAATTTCAGCTGCTTCTTCACAGGCTGTAAACAGACAGACTAAAAAGAGCAGGATCGAAAGGTAAATTTTCATAAGAACTCCTTATATATGCAATTACTTGTTAATAAAGTACAATCGTTTTTTTATATTTCAATTTTTATGGTAAATATTATTTTCCATTGTTCATTTTTTAAATAAAAAATCGGGGAGAGCAGAATAACTCTCTAAAACACAGCCTCATACAGCACGTACACATCTGTTGCGCCGATTGTCATACTCTGGACCGCATCCTTTGTGAGACCCGGTATGGTGGTTCCGTTCTGCAGATAGATGTCGTAGCTGCCGTCGGTATTGATGGTCAGGCAGCTGTCCCTACTATCATGATCATCTATGCTCATGCTGCCGAGTTCCGGGATTTCATAATCCGTTGTGCCCGAGGAAGTCATACTGCGGCCGAAGACTTTTCCGTAAACAGGAAGGCCCGAGGCGGTTTCAATCATGGTCAGACGGTAGGGATAGATGCTGCCGCTGCCACCGAAGTTCTTAAAATGGTAATAATTAACACTGCAGCCGTCTGTAACGGTGAAAAAAGCCTTTTCATATTCGATAGATTCCGGGTCTCCGTCTTCATTACTGTCCCGGATGATGTAATCCAGATCAAAAAACATTGTCAGGTTCTGGGCTGAATCAGAGAAATAAAGGCGGGTATCCCCCCAGCCGCGATCCGGTTCATACAGATCTATATCGAAGGCGGTTCTGCCCCGGGCTCCCCCAATCTCGTAATAAAAGCCTCCACCCGTGGTGACATCCAGGGTGAGGGTGCCGCTGTGGGATGTTCCGCCTGATTTTTTGTAGGAGTAAGTGATTTCAGGGAGAATAGCAAAGCCGATCCAGGCGATAAAATCGCTGTCATAATCGATGCTGATGGTTAGCTGATCACTGAGGCTCTCCCCTGCTCCCAGGTCAATTTCTATACAGTCTTCATCATTCTCAAAATCAAGGATTTCCAGGAAATTTCCTTCTTCATCGTTTATGGCTACTGTTCCGACTTTTATGATAAAAGAATCGGGAGTAAACCACTCATTCCCGGCTGAAGGAAGATAAGCTGCTTTAGCAGGAAATCCCGATGATTCTGATGAGTCATCGAGAACACGGATATCAAAGGTCAGGCCGTCGCCGCTTCCTTCACCGCTTGCATCATCGCCTGCTGAATTACCGTCACAGCCTGTCCAGATCAGTACAATAAGCAATAAAAATACCCTGATAAGATTTTCATATTTTGTCTCCCGGAAATAATACAGAGTCGATTAGTAAATTTCTGTTTTTTTAATAATATACATACAAATCATATTAGGCAAGTTTACATGTATATCGTGTACAGTTTTCAGCACAGGGATAGAAGCGAAAATGCCCAGACTTTTCCGGGAGGCGTGGAACAAGCTGGAAACAGAAGAGCCCATAAGGAATTGCAGGGGATAACCCGGTTTCCACGGCCCGGAGGGACGGGGAATGGGAGCCGGTTGATTCAAAGCTCTCGATACAAACTACTCCTATAACCCACTACTTAAACCGATACGACATCCCCACCCCGATGGAGCCGCCCATTGTGATCCAGTTTAATGACGGATCATCTGCAAAACTGACAAACTGGATTTCCGGAATAACAGACAGACTGAAGTTCAGCCGTTTATCCCGGTTGAAGGTAAATCCCACACCCGGTCTGAGTACAAAGGAATTCAGATAGGCACTTGAAATGCCAGTTTCCGTGTCCCAATACTCATCATAAAGGGGACTGTTTTCGATATCATAAAAGCTGGCCAGCATCCGTTTATAGGCGGCTCCGAAACGGAGATAGAACCATCCAAGATGGTACTCGGCGAAGGGTTCAATATCATGAAGGATTTGATAGCGACCCAAATTCTCCCCTCCACTACCGCTCTCCGGTTCAAAGTCAGTACTCGTAAACAGACTGATCCCGTACTGAAGCCCAAGGGCCAGCCTGTTCCCTGTGAAATAGGCGTAGGAGAGTCCCAGGCCCAAGCCTCCCTCATGCAGATAAATCCCAGTGCCTTCTGCCTCCGGACTGCTGAGGTTGCCAATTACAAAAGAAGTGGCCGGGATGATAGAAAGACGGGAAAATCCTTTCAGATCTTCCTTCACACCGCTTTTCAGGTTGTCCTGATAATTCGCTACAGGCGGACTGAAATCAAGAACTTTGATTTTCCCATCCTCCCGTCTGAGGCCATAGCCTGCTGAAAAACCAAAGAATAAACTGTTGGAATAACTGTTAAAAAATCCAAGGGGTTCGGTCATGTGGTAAACCCCTCTGTAGTCCAGCCCCACATCGAATATAACCCTCCCCTTCTGGGGCAGGAGGAATCCGATGCCCGGCTGAATGATGATACTGCTGAAACCCTTGTTCTCATCAAGGAAGTAACTGTGTACCGGATCGTTTTCATCATAAGACGTGAGCCGGCTGTACCGGTAACCGCCACCCAGTTTGATATAAAATTTTCTCATATGATAGCGGCCGAAGGCGTTCAGTTCCAGAGGAACGGCGTATTCCGGGGAGCTGTCATTTACAGAACGGTACTCTTCATAGTCATCATCCCGTTCCCAATTGTACAGCTGGATCGTAGACATAAGGGAGGGATAAAAAGCATACTGCAGACCCAAACTGAATGCATCTGCCGGAAACCAGGAGTAGCTGAGAGTCAGAGGAAAGGAGTACTCTTTTATCCCCGTTGCATAAAGGATAAAATTATCAGGCTCATCGGACACTCTCGGAACATAACCGGGAATATCATATTCAACTCCTTCCGGGACTATTTTTTGGAACGCAAAATCACTGGTCCAGTTAAATCCCGCACCCAGGCTGATCAGACTCATCCCTTTTCTGGACACAGCTCTGTTCTCCTGCTGCTGTTTCAGATATCCGCTCCAGCTGGCATAGTCATCGTTGATTTCATTTTTTCTTAATGTCATATCATGGGAATAGGAAGTATCTTCTGTCAAACTGAAGAGAACTCCGAAACTCCCTTCCACTTCATCCCAGCGCCGCCTCTTCTCCCAGTTTTCCGAAATGAATGTTTCCAGCTCCGAAATGCTCTTTTCTTCAGA
>JAQQAM010000153.1 GCA_028532905.1 Spirochaetales bacterium | reverse complement strand
GAATGATCTGAAAATGGGGCTCCACGCCTTCAATTTCAAACAGTACAGATTCCAGCTGAGAGGGAAAAAGATTGTTTCCGTCAACGATAATCATATCGTCTGACCGTCCGGAGATCCGGGCGATTCTGCGTCCTGTTCTGCCGCAGGAACATTCTCCTTTGAGGAGGCAGGATATATCTCCGGTTCTGTAACGGATCAATGGGAAGCCCTGCTTAGTGATGGTGGTAAAGACAAGCTCTCCCGTTTCTCCCTCAGGAAGGAGTTCACCGGTTTCCGGATCAATGACTTCCACGATAAAATGATCCTCGTTGACATGCATCCCGTTATGGTTTTCACATTCAAAGGCCACACCCGGTCCGATAATCTCGCTCAGGCCGTAATTATCAAAGGCTTTAATCTTGAGTCTGGCTTCCACCTCGCTTCTGAGGGTCTCGCTCCAGGGTTCAGAGCCGAACAGACCGATGGACAGATTCAGTTCCTGGGGATTCATCCCCTTCTCCTCCAGAGCAGAAATCAGATGCAGGGCATAACCGGGGGTCGAAATCAGGGCGGAACTGCGGTAGTCCTTCATTATCTGCACCTGTTTCATAATATCCTCCCCCGCTGCGGGGATAACCGAGGCTCCGATCTCTTCGGCTCCGTAATGAAAACCGAGGCCCCCTGTGGAGTGGGAGTAGTCAAAGGCGATCTGTACAAGGTCATGATCCGTAATGCCGACGGCACTGAGTACACGGGCTGTGAGAGAGGACCATACTTTAATATCATGTTTTGTATAACCCACAACAATAGGATGTCCTGTTGTCCCTGAAGTGGAATGGATTCGTACAATGTCCCTCAGAGGGACGGCAAAGGCTTCATAGGGATAGCTTTTTCTCAGGTCATCCTTGGACGTGAGGGGAAGTGTCTTCAGATCATCCAGAGATTTGATACCGGCGATATCGATTCCTTTCTCATCATACAGATGCTTGAAAAAGGATACATTCTTATACACCTGATGCAATGTCATCTGCAGCCGCTCCACCTGCAGCTGTTCCAGATCTTCCCGGAGCATGGTTTCGTTGTCTTTGGAATATATCATTTTGTCTCCTTTTCTCATTTACACTCTGTCTGCATTTTATAAGCGGTTCCCTGCTCATGAGGCGGAACCTGCAGGAAATCAAGCCGGAGCAGGATCTGTAAACTCATTATAGTCCTTGCCCAGATAAGCCCGTTTCACATCACTGTTATCCAGTAGATCGGCGGCACTGCCTTCCATTATCAGACTGCCCGTCTCCATCACATATCCCCGGTCAGCAATCTCCAGCACCGCCTTGGCGTTCTGCTCGACAATAAGTATGGTCTTTCCCTGACGGCGCAGATCCTCCACCGCTTTGAATATATTCCTGACGATAATGGGAGCCAGTCCCATGGAGGGTTCATCCAGTAAAAGCAGATCGGGACCGGACATAAGAGCCCTGCCGATAGCCACCATCTGCTGTTCCCCTCCCGACAGAGTACCCGCCAGCTGACTGTTCCGTTCCTTAAGAACGGGGAACATGAGATAAATACTCTCCAGGAGCTGGGCAGCCTTCTTCTTCTCTCTTCTGCCGTAAAGGGTGTAGGCTCCGAGAATCAGATTCTCCTTCACAGTCATGGCCGGAAAAAGCTGACGTCCCTCGGGGCAGAGAGCACATCCGTTCTGAACAATCCGGTCGGCCCCGGAGGCCGAAACATCCTCACCCTTCAAGATGACGGTTCCCGCAGTGGGCTTGACCAGTGAGGCTATGGTATTGAGAAGAGTGGTTTTCCCGGCTCCGTTGGCACCGATGATTGTGACAATTTCACCGGGATTCACATGAAGGCTGACCCCCCCCAGAACGTTGAGATTATCATAACCCGATTCCAGGTTGCGTACTTTAAGCATTATCATCCCCCAGATAGATCCGGATCACTTCTTCATTCCTCTGTATGGCCTGAGGTTCCCCTTCCGCAATTTTCTGTCCGAAATTGAGGACAACGATTTCATCGGAGATATCCATAACCAGAGACATATCATGTTCCACCAGAAGAATGGTCTTCCCCTGATCCCGGATGGTCTGCAGTCTCTGGGCCAGGTCTTCTGTTTCATGCATATTCAGCCCCGCCGCCGGTTCATCCAGCAAAAGCATGGGGGGATCCGAAGCCAGGGCTCTGGCCAGTTCCACGGCCCGCTGATTTCCAAAAGAGAGGTTTCCCACTTCCGTGTCTTTCTGATCAATAATATTGAGCCATTCCAGAACAGGAAGAACGGCCTCCACTGCCTGTCTCTCCTCTTTCCGGCTTTTTCCTGATGAGAGCATCCCCGCCAGAAAGCCGGCCTTCCCGGTACGGTGACATCCCAGCAGTACATTGTCCAGAACGGACATATGGGGGTTCAGTTTCAGATTCTGAAAGGTTCTCAAGATTCCCTGCCCGGCAACCTCAAAGGGTTTCATGCCTGTAATCAGGGTGTCCTGAAAGTAGACCTCTCCTCCGCTGGGAGGAAAGTATCCGGCAATCATATTGAAAAGGGTCGTTTTTCCGGCTCCATTGGGACCGATCACCGCCTTGATCATGCCGGATGTTACATCAAAAGAGACGGAGTCCACCGCATGGAGACCGCCGAAGTATTTATCCAGACCTTCGATTCGGAGCAGGCTTTTCCCGCACTCAGCTGCTGTATTACTCACCTGCGGCTCCTTCGGATTGGACCTTTCTGTTCTTTCGAAGTCCTGCTGCACGGATCTTGAGCCCCTGCCAGAAGGATTTTCTGATAAAACCTTCGGGCATAAACATCATGATGAAAACCAGAACAACACCGAACACGGCATCATCAAAATGGCCGAAGACACCCCGGAGAGACAGAAAGTTGAGAACCAGCCCCATGATCAGGGCGCCCCAGAGGTTGGCCATACCTCCCACAGCCACGATGGAAACATAACGCACCGACTTGAGAACCCCCGCCTCGGAAGGACCGATTCCCCCGTTGTAGTGGGTCATAAAAAAACCGGCCACCGCCGCAAAGACAGCACCGATGACAAAAACAGATACTTTATACCGGGATGTATCCACACCCATGGCATCGGCAGCATCTTCACTGCCGTGAAGGGAACGGAGTGCCCGCCCCACACGGGAATGGATCAGGTTGATCAGCAGGATCATCCCCAGGATCACAAGGGTCCAGGCAATATAGTAATTGCTCACCCGGCTCTGGAAATCTCCGCTCACCGCCAGTCCCGGCACAAGGGGAAAAGCAGGTACATTGGATATACCGTCAGCCTCACCGAAAACCCGGGAGCCCAGAACAATACGGTAGATGATGATCCCGAAACCCATGGTGGCCATGGCCAGATAATGCCCTTTCAGCTTGAGAACAGGAACACCCAGAACAAAAGCGGCTCCCCCGGCAATCAGAATGGCCGCCAGAAGAGAAACCCAGGGATTCAGATACTGAATAACATCCCCGTAGAGGGTGGTCTCCTCAATCAGAAGACCCGCCGCATCCAGTATTCGAAACAGGAAGCTGTGTGTCCCTTCGGCGAAATTGATGGTTCCGAGACTGGCGGCGGTATATCCGCCGATGGCAAAAAAGCCCGCCTGTCCCATGGAGATCTGCCCGGCATAACCCATGACCATACAGAGCCCCACGGCAACCAGAACATAATAGGCGGACATGGTCAGCTGAGTCAGAAGAAAAGCCTTGCCCAGAAGAACCGCAGCCAGCTGAATCAAGACGATGGAAACCAATAGTATGAATACAGGTTTATATTGCTTCATTTAAAAATCCTTCAGGGCTGACGCCTGGGATGAACCGAAAATGCCGCTGGGTTTGACAATCAGTATGACAAGAAGGATCACAATGGAAATGGCGTCCTTAAAGGCCATGGGCAGGATGCTGATACTGAAGGATTCAATCAGTCCCAGAAGGATTCCGGCGGCAACAGCGGCGATGGGATTTCCCAGCCCCCCCAGAATGGCAACGGTGAATCCCTTGATGGCCAGTTCTGTTCCCATGGCGTAATGGGTCTGGGTCAGGGGTGACACAACACAGCCTCCCAGAGCCCCGATTCCTGCGGAAATCATAAAAGACATATTCACCATATGGTCCGTCCGTATACCGCAGAGCCGGGCGGCTCCCGGATTTTCAGAGCAGGCTCTCATGGCCTGTCCGCTGAGGGTGAATTTAAGGAAAAAGAAGAGCAGACCTACAATAACAGCCGTAACCGCCAATACCCAGAGCACCTGGGGAGAAATCCTGGCCCCCAGAATATTAACAGAAGAAATCTCCGACCCCGTGAAAAAAGGAAGGGCTCTGATCTGTTCATCCCAGATATAAAGGGCGGCTTCTCTCAGAAGAATGGACAAGCCCACCGTAATGACAATCATCCCCATGACAGAGCTTTTTTTCATCCTTCTGATAAACACATTTTCTATCATGCCGCCTATAAGAGCTGTGATAATCACAGCCAGCAGAACCGCAGGCAGCAGGGGCATGATTCGGGAAAGGGAATAGGAGATCATCCCGCCGAGCATTACAAATTCACCCTGTGCAAAATTGATAATTCCCGTTGTGCTGTAAATGATATTGTAACCGATGGCAACAAAGGCATAGATACTGCCGACTGTGATACCGGCAAAAATATATTGAAGTATTTGTTCAGCGCTCATTCTGATCCTTTTCAGACTCAAAACCGGCGGAACAGCCGGAGACCC
>JAQQAM010000152.1 GCA_028532905.1 Spirochaetales bacterium | reverse complement strand
ACTGAAGGGAAGGGCATAATTGAAGGGCATATTATCGTAACCCATCAATCCCAGATCCCTGCCCGGCCGCAGGCCGTTATCCTGGAGGCACTGAATCACGCCGATGGCGGTCATATCATTAACCACGGCCACCGAATCGATTTGTCCCGACTTGATCTCCGGCAGCAAGGTTTCGCAGATTCTGTACCCCCCCTCCTTACCGGGATCCGTCAGATAAAGGGGCACCTCCCTTCCAAATCCGGTACAGAATCCGCTGTACCGGTCCCGGTTGGGTATAATCAGATCGGGAAGATAGGAAATATAGGCGGCTCTGTCATAACCGGAATCTTTCAGATGAGCGGCGGCCAGTCTTCCTCCTTCGGTATTGTCTGTGGAACAGCGGTGAATATTCTCAAAATGGGAGCTGTGGTGGGAGATGACAGAGGGCACCGGCAGTTCAGCAATCACCCGGGCTTCCTCATCACTGTCCACATCAAAAAACAGAATACCGTCGCATTCCTGTTTCCAGTTGATAGAAGCAGCCTCTTCCGGTGACTTCAGAGTCTTCAGGTTAAGACGGTACATGGAGGAATCAACAACAGAAAGGACTCCGCTGAGAACATCCGTAAAAAACCATTTGGCTCCGGGAAAGTCTCCCCAGTACCAGGGCCGTCCTTTTTTTTCAAAGCTCACCAGGGAAATCTGTCCGGTACCGCTGCGGCGGAGGGCACTGGCAGATTTATCAGGAGAATACCCCAGTTGTCCGGCAGCCTTTAGAACGGCTTCCTTCTTCTCCGGAGAGACTCTGTCGGGATTGTTATAGACCCGGGATACGGTGGCACTGCTCACACCGGCCAGAGCGGCGACCTTATCTCTGTTATTTTTCCCAGCCATACATTTCCATCCTTGACAGATTCATTCTACACTTGTATTGTACTCGTGTACATTTGATTAATCAAGCCTTTCCTGTACACCAGAATTGCAAGAGAGGTTTTTAAGGAGATCCCATGAGTAAAATCGATTTTACCGAACATCCCCACAGGCGATACAATCCATTGACAGGAGAATGGATCAAAGTCTCCCCCCACAGAACCAAGCGTCCCTGGAACGGACAGGTGGAAAAACCGGTTCTTGACGACAAACCCGCATATGATCCCGGCTGTTACCTCTGTCCCGGCAATGAGAGAGCCGGAGGACACAAAAACCCGGATTACCAGGGAACCTTTGTTTTTGAAAACGACTTCGCCGCCCTTTTAAAAGATACTCCAGAAGGAGAACTGAATGACGGTCTGTTCCAGGCCCGGTCAGAACGGGGTCTGTGCAAGGTTATCTGCTTTTCTCCCCGCCATGATCTGACCATTTCTCTGATGGAAGTGGACAAGATCAGCGATGTGGTGAGAACCTGGCAGAAGGAATACAGCGAACTGGGTAAAATCGAGTACATCAACCATGTACAGATTTTTGAGAACAGAGGCGCTGTCATGGGCTGCTCCAATCCCCATCCCCACGGACAGATCTGGGCGGAGGAGATCATTCCCGATATTCCCGCCAAAGAGCAGGCCATGCAGAAGAAGTATCTGGAAGACAAGGGTTCCGTTCTTCTGACCGATTATGTTCAGAAAGAGCTGGAACTGAAAGAGAGAATCGTTTTTGAAAACGACAGCTTTGCCGCTCTGGTTCCCTTCTGGGCTGTCTGGCCCTATGAAACCATGATTCTTCCCAAAAGACAGATCAGAAATATCAATGAAATGACAGAGAAGGAAGTGACAGACCTTGCGGATGCCCTTAAAAGAATGGGCACCCGTTTTGATAATCTGTTTTCCACCAGCTTCCCCTACTCCATGGGGATTCACCAGGCTCCCACTGACGGAGAAGATCACGGCGAATGGCATTTTCATATCCACTACTATCCGCCCCTGCTCCGCTCGGCCACGGTTAAAAAGTTTATGGTGGGCTATGAAATGCTGGGTATGCCCCAGAGAGATATCACAGCCGAAGGCAGCGCACAGAGTCTGAGAAACTGCTCTGAAGACCACTACACTCTGACATTGGGAGACAAATAATGAAAAAAGGTGAAATACTGACACAGTTACATGAGGGAAAATTGAATCCCCTGTTTGAAGAACTATACGGAACAGCGGGAATGAAGGGACAGACCGAACGCTGGAGCAGCCTGGTTGAAAAACATGAAGCCCTTTACGGCAGTCAGGACATCAGCCTCTTCAGCACTCCCGGACGGACAGAACTGGGAGGAAACCACACCGACCATAACAGAGGCCGGGTTCTGGCGGGTTCCATCAACCTGGATACCATTGCCGCCGTATCCCTTACAGGCGACAGCACCGTTATTATCGATTCGGAAGGGTATCCCGCCGTCAAGGTGGATATCTCCGACCTCAGTGTCCATCCGGAAGAAGAGGGGCTTACCGAATCTCTGGTCAGGGGAATTGCCGCCCGGTTTGCAGAAAAGGGATATAAGATTGACGGGTTCAGAGCCAATACCACAAGCTCTGTACTCAAAGGCTCAGGACTCAGCTCCTCTGCCGCCCTGGAAGTCCTGGTCGGGACCATTTTCAGCACCCTGTTCAATGACAATATGGTGACCTCCACAGAGATTGCCCAGATCGGCCAGTACGCCGAGAACAACTATTTCGGCAAACCCTGCGGTCTTATGGATCAGGTAGCCTGTGCCAACGGCGGTATTGTGGCCATTGACTTCGAACATCCCGAAAAACCCGTCATCACCCCTGTTGTCTACGACTTTAACCGGGCCGGATACACTCTCATGGTGGTGGATACCGGAGGCAATCATGCCGATCTGACCCCCGAATACGCCGCTATTCCCGCCGAAATGAAATCTGTTGCCGCCCGTTTCGGCAAAGAGGTCTGCCGGGATGTGGAAGAGGAAGATGTAATCAGAGAAATTGCGTCTCTGCGGAAAGAGACCGGAGACAGAGCCATTCTGAGAAGCCTGCACTTCTTCAGTGACAACAAGAGAGTCAACCGCATGGTAGATTCCCTGAAGGACAACAAGGTGGAAGACTATCTCCATCAGGTCAACCTGTCGGGCCACTCCTCCTTCTGTTATCTTCAGAATGTCTATCCCGGAAAGGAGCCACAGGAACAGGGAATCAGCCTGGCTCTGGCACTGACCGAAGAATTCCTGGATGACAGAGGGGCCTGCCGTGTTCATGGCGGCGGGTTTGCCGGCACCATTCAGGTCTACATCCCCAATGAACAAGCCTCCGAATATGTTGATTACATGCAGCAGTTCTTTGGAGAGGGATCTGTAACACCCTTGAGAATCAGACCTCTTTCTTCCATGCAGATTCTCGCCTGATCTCATTAGGGACCCGTAAACCAGGGCTGTCTCATTTGTTTGAGGCAGCCTTTTTTTATCTTTTCCTTGTAACCGCTTTGACTGGATGTATATTCATTATTATGAAGATATACAGAAAAGTGCTTTTATTGATAAGCCTGAGTGCCGCTGTTCTTCTGGCAGCCGGCTGCAGCTCGGGACGAAACGAAGGGGTCTATGATTATGGAGAACCCTCATTTGCCGAGTCTGAAGCCCCGGCCCGTCTGATGAAGTCTGAAGCAGCTCCCCTGACAGCCGGAGATGCCGGTATGAATGCAGCGGCTCCTGCCGAAGAAGCAGACAGCGCAGCCCCGCCGACTGAAAAGAAAAAACCCGGGCGGAAAAGAATATACAACGGCAGTATCGGTCTGATTGTGGACAAAACCGAAGACAGCCGCAGAGAGCTGGAGAACATGACCCTCTTAAGAGGCGGTTATGTGGAGAGCTCCTATTCGGATTACATGGTGCTCCGTATACCCGCAGAGCATTTCAGAGAGGTGTTCAACAGCATACTGGCCATGGGTAAGGTCAGGCATCAGGAAATCAGCACCTGGGATGTGACAGAGCAGTTCGCCGACACAACCCGCCGTCTGGATACGGCTCTGCAGACCAGAGAGCGGCTTTATGCCCTTCTGGAACGGAGTACGGATGCAGAAGAACGGGCCCGTATACTCAGAGAGATCGGCCGGTTGAGCGAAGAGATAGAATCGGTAAAACAGCAACTCAGTATGATGGAGAACAGAATTGCCTATTCCAGAATTACCGTATCTCTGGAACCCCGTCTGACCCAGGCTGATGACCGGGGCAGCATTCCCTTTGACTGGATTGCCTGGCTTGATCCCCTTCATCCGGTATCCTCCCGGCTGAAAGCACGGGTGAAGATCAATCCGGGAGAGACCTTTGCTGTTTTTGAAAAAGAGAGAGTCTATGTGGCTGAAGATGCTGAAGGGACAACCCTTTTTCTCAGCAGTATAGACAACAATCCCCGGGGGGACAGTCTGTTCTGGCAGAAAGCCCTCTCCTTTCATCTGTCAGACTACTATAAGTCGGCAGAACCTGTTTCCATCGCCATAGGAGACAGTGAGTTTCTGGGGATTCACTTTACAAGCAAGGACAGAGAACCCTACCAGTACATTACAGCCGTACTGGAAGACGGGAAGACGCTTCATATCCTTGAAATCTTCTCACCCGACGGCGGAGCCGACCTGACTCCCCTTCTTAAAGAAATTGAAAAAGGGGAAATCAGATGAACAGATATGTACTGCCGGCCCTCCTGATGATATTAGCCTCACCCCTCCTTTTTGCCGAGGACAGCCTCTACCACGAGATACAGGCCCAACTGCTTGTCAAAGACAGGCAGACAGCGTCTGAACGGATCAGTGACTGGGCAGAATCCCAGGGCGGCTACTTTACGGTCCGCTCTCTGGACCGTCTGACCCTGAGGATTCCTGATACAGAACTGGAAGAGCTGAAAACACTGCTTGAAACAGAGTCCGAGGAAATTGTCAGCTATTCCCAGAATGCCTTTGACCTCAGAGAGTCCATCCTGACCAGTCAGTCTTATCTGGAAGCCCGGGAAGAACTTCTGGCCCGGAATCTGGAATATCTTGACCAGTCTGATCTGGAAGGCACCCTGACCCTGGAAATGGAGATCAGAAGGCTGATGCAGGAGATAGACAGTCTGAAGGGTCTACTCAGAAAATATGAAAATGACAGAAATTATGCCCGTGTGGATTTGAGCATTTCCTTTAAAAACAACACACTCCCCGAAGGAAGGCCTTCCCGGTTTGATTGGATCAACAGCATCGATTTTTCCAGTTTCATCAACAGTCCTCTGCAGATCAGCGGAGGGGGCAGATCACCGGAGCTTCCCATCCCCGACGGATTTGCTCTGGCAGACCGGAAGCCCTGGTTTCAACTGCTGTCTCCCGAGGGAGTACGCCTGAGACTGCGGGATGTGGAGAATTACCCGGAACAGAATAAGGATTTCTGGACCAGAGCTCTTTTTGCTCACATGGAGGGTCTGGGTTACATTGCTCTTGATCAGGAGAAGACCCTGAGTCTTGATGAGGGAGAGTCATTCAGTATCAGAAGCTGGGGAGTGCCTCTGGGTCGCAAAGATTACATCTATATGACCGGCATTCGTCTGAAAGGAAGCCGTATTGAGATTCTGGAGATAACAGGAGAAGCAGAATACCTGCGAAACTATTTCTGATAATAGTCATGAAAAGAGAAAAGCCCCCGGCTGCAGTGCATCGGGGGCTTTTTATGTTAAACGGACCGAAGAGTATCAGTCATAGGGATCATGGTCTTTATCTTTCCTGGGAACCTCTTCCTTATCTTTGCTGCTGCCGCTGCTGCCTGAGCTGCTGCCGGAACTGCCCCCGGAGATTCCGCCTAATCCGCTGCTGATGCTGCCGCTGCTGCTGCCGCCGCTCCGGCTTCGGGCAACAGACCCCGACTGAACGGAACTGCCCGACAGGTTACCGAAAGAGATCAGGATT
>JAQQAM010000151.1 GCA_028532905.1 Spirochaetales bacterium | reverse complement strand
CATGTAGGCCCTGAACCGGAAGCAGCGCCCATGGAAGAACAGGGGTTGGGCTGGAAGAGCCTGTTCAAAAGCGGCAAAGGGGGAGATACCATAAGCAGCGGTATCGAAGGAGCCTGGAAGCCGAACCCCACGAAATGGGATTCAGGTTATCTCAAGGTTATGTTCAAATACGAATGGGAACTGCTTAAGAGCCCCGCCGGAGCCTATCTGTGGCTGTCTAAGGACACGGAAGAAGAGGATATGATTGTTGATGCTCATGATCCGACCAAGAAGCACCGCCCCATGATGACCACAGCCGACCTGTCCCTGAAGTTTGATCCCGTTTATGAAAAAATTGCCCGCCGGTACCTGGAAAATCCTGATGAGTTTGCCGATGCCTTTGCCCGGGCCTGGTTCAAACTCACCCACAGAGATATGGGTCCCCGGTCACGATACTTAGGTTCCGAAGTACCTGCAGAAGAACTGATCTGGCAGGACCCGGTACCTGCTGTGGATCACACACTGGTGGATGAGAAGGATATAAAGGAAATAAAAGAGAAGATACTGGCCTCCGGTCTCAGTGTGTCTCAGCTTGTTTCCACAGCCTGGGCGTCTGCTTCTACATTCAGAGGGTCAGATTACCGGGGCGGTGCCAACGGCGCCAGGATCCGTCTGTCTCCCCAGAAAGACTGGGATGCCAACGAGCCTAAGGAACTGGGCAAGGTGCTTTCCAAACTGGAAGGACTACAGAAAGAGTTCAACAGCGCCCAGAGGGGTGACAAAAAAATATCCATGGCAGACCTGATCGTGCTGGGAGGCTGTGCCGCCATAGAAAAGGCATCCGGCAATGGGGTACAGGTTCCTTTTGCTCCCGGCAGAACAGATGCTTCCCAACAGCAGACCGATGCAGACTCCTTCGCTTTCCTGGAGCCCTGTGCCGACGGATTCCGGAATTACCAGAAACAGAAATACAGTGTATCCACAGAGGAGCTGCTCCTGGACAAAGCCCAGCTCCTGTCCCTGACCGCACCGGAAATGACTGTTCTGGTCGGCGGCCTGCGTGTACTGGGAGCCAATCACGGAGGGTCAAAGGACGGCGTATTTACGGAGAAACCCGAAACCCTGACAAATGACTTCTTCATCAACCTTCTGGATATGGGAACCCAGTGGAAGCCGAAAGACAAGGAGGGAGATGCCTTTGAGGGCATTGACCGGGCAACAGGCAAGAAGAAGTGGACTGCCACAAGAGCCGATCTTGTATTCGGTTCCAATTCTCAGCTCAGAGCCCTGGCCGAAGTGTACGGATGTGTGGATTCCAAAGATAAATTCCTGAAAGATTTTGTTAAAGCATGGGACAAGGTTATGAATCTTGACCGCTTCGATCTCTGATCGGATTTTGAAGGTCTAAGGAAAGAGGCTGTTGCAAAAATCTGAGAAGACTTCAGCGACAGCCCAATTACTTTCCAGGATTGAGGTTTTAACGCCTTTGAACTCGAAACGGCCACAACTTACCACATTTAGCTTTATAATAGACAACAAAAAAAGCCTGTATAATGAATTTCTTTGATTTTCACAAAAAAGTCATTATTACTCTTTATTGATATTACTTAAATATTTCTTATTGTTGTTCCTGATATCCATTATTATCTTATTAATAATATCTATATTTTCAGAGTCTTTCAGATAAGCAATGCCGCACCAGTATTCGGAAAAAAAATCCTCTGAACCCTCGACTTTCTTCAGAGAGGTTTCTTCCGGAAGCTTTTCATACATGTCAGGAAGGATGGTCCAGTATAAATCGGTATTCATGATTTTAAGCAGTGTTGTGTAATGATGCACTGTCATTATTGGTTTAGTATACAGGCTGAAGACTTCCCTCTCACCTTTCTCACTCAAATCCTTATCCTGCAGGTTATGAAGCTTAACAAAGGATGCAGTTTTCCAGTCTTCCACCCCCTTGGAAATAAAAAGTGCCTGCCTCATTTTAAATAAGGGATAAAAAATCATTTTGCTGTCAGGGAGTTCTTCCATCAGAAAGCGGCAAAGGGCGAAGTCACACTCCCGACTTATGACTTTCTCATACAGGAGGTAATTTTCACTGGTATCGATGGTAATAGAATAATCTTGTTGTAAAGATATTATATCTTTTAAAATCGACTCCCAGACCATGGTCATTCCAATATGTATTTTCCTTCCGCTATGTGAAGCTTCCGAATATTGAAAATTAATCAGTTTATCTTCTAAATCACACACAATTTTATATAAATCTTTTGCTTTATCACTGGATATCAAACCATGTCTGGTTCGTTCAAATAAAACTACCGAGTAATAATCCTCTATCCTTTTAAGACTTTTTGAAAGAGTAGACTGACCTGTATTAAGTGCCATGGCAGCATGCGTCAGATTTTCCATCTCAAAAATCGTCTTAAAATTCATCAAATCAAAAAGCAATACCTACCTCCTCTTCAAGATATTCCCAAAGGGAATATATAGCATGAATATTAAGCATTTTACTGCTTATGACAAGCGTGATAATTTTTTTGAAGTGGAGGTTTAGATGATATTGCGTGATAAGATCATTAAAATTAACAGATTTATGGATTTCTTGATCGACCGGTTTCTAGCTACGTTGATCATTCTTTTTGCTCTGCTGATAAATATCAGTATACTTGGAAGGCTGATTCACTTTCCAACCCCCTGGGTTGAAGAACTATGCGTTTTCTCACTACCCTGGATCGGTCTTCTCGGTTTTGCCAGGGCTATTGAAGATAATGAAACGATTGCGATTACAGCTCTGCTGGACAAAATGGGCCGATTTGCTCCAATTGTCAAAATATTCAACAATGTAATAACTATCGTGATCGGATCGTTCCTGATTTATTATTCTTATTTTAAGATAATCAAGGTCCTGGGTTCTATGAGCCTTTCTTCCATTCCATCTCTAAATATGAATATTTTTTATTATTCTCTTCCAGTTGGTGGATTTTTTATCATCACTGCCTCCATAAAGCAAATTTTCAAAATACTTTCTGAAAAGGAGACTACTGAATGATATACGGATTTCTGATTCTGCTGTTCATACTATTCTGTCTGGGAACACCTATAGTTACTTCATTGATTGCTTCCGCATTCAGTTATGGATTCTTTACCGGAAGATTTCATTTTACAGGTATCATTCCGGAAAGATTGTTCACCGGTATGACAAGTTTTTCAATGCTGGCCATTCCTTTATTTGTTCTTTCTGCAGAAATAATGAATAAAAGCGGGATAACCAGTTCTCTGGTTCAGTTTTCTCTGATAATTATGGGAAAAAAAAAAGGCGGGCTGGCTCAGGTTAATACCAGTGTGAACGTCATGTTTGCAGCCCTCTGCGGTTCGGCGGCAGCCAGTGTTTCGGCCATTGGAAAAATGCTGATTCCTGCGATGGAAGAGAACGGTTATGATCGCGAACAGGCAACCGCAGTGACTGTCGCATCTGCCATTATAGGGACTGTAATACCTCCATCCATACTCATGATTATTTATGGTTTCATAATGCAGGTTTCCGTTGGAGCGCTTTTTGCCGGGGGCATACTACCGGGATTATTTCTGGGAGCCCTATTAATGCTGTACAACAGCTATTACGCCAGAAAAAATAATATTCCAGTACACAAACAGAAATACAGTATCAGGGATTTCTTACTGGCTTTAAAGGAGGCTTCATGGGCGCTGGCAACACCAGTTATTATCCTGGGGTCTATCTTTTCCGGAATGGCAACGGCCACGGAAGCAGCAGCTCTGACTGTGCTTTACACCCTGATTGTTGGTCTCTTTATTAAAAAATCCATTAAGCTTTCTGATATAGTACCTATCTGTATAGATGCGGCAAAAACCACTTCGCAGCTTCTTCTTCTGGTAGGATCTGCCATTGCTTTCTCCTGGGTTATGGGCCTGTCCCAGATTCCTGCTAACCTGAGTAGAAATATTGTGGCGTTTTTCCCGAATGCCCTTTCATTATTTTTAATCTTCAATATCACCATGCTTATACTGGGGATGTTTGTAGATGCAACGGCAACTGTGCTTATCAGCGGTCCGATCTTTGTTCCGGCATTGGTGGCAATGGGTGTTCATCCTGTTCATATTGGGATCGTCTTCGTTGTGAATCTTTCTATAGGTGCTATTACTCCACCTTTTGGCTCCTGTCTTTTCGTCGGTTCAAGAATCGGTCAGGTCAGATTTGAGGCGCTCATCAAGAGAGTTCTTCCTTTTCTGGGAATTCATCTCTTCTCTCTGCTGATCATTACCTATGTTCCTGTTTTGTCGTTATGGCTTCCAAGATTACTTGGACTTACAAATTAATATTTAAGGAATAATTATGAAAAAAATGAAATTTTTATCTGTATTGATTCTCTGTGTTGTATTAGCTGTTATTGTTACTTCCTGTTCTGATGATTCCAAGGATTCAGAAAACAAAGTGTATACCTTTACCTATGCACATCCCTTCCCTCCCGGTGATTCACCCCATCATCTGGCGGGTCTTCTACTGGAGGAGTTTTTAGGCAAAGCAAGTGATGGCCGAATCAAGGTAGAGATTTATCCTTCCGGTCAACTGGGCAACGATGCCAGTACATTCCCGCAACTCGAAGCGGGAACTCTATCGGCAACGCAGGTGGCAACCAGAAATTTTATCGGTTTTTACCCCGAGTTTCAGGTTCTTGAGATTCCCTATTTATTCAGTGACGTAAATGCTCAGAGCTTTCTCGAAAGTCCGTTTGTCAATTATGTTGACACCAAGGTCAATGATAAACTACCCAATGTCCGGGTAACAGGTCTTTCATTCAATGGCTTTAGGCAATGGATGATGAGTGAACCTGTCACGGAATATGAAGATTTGAAGGGACTGAGAATCAGGACTATTCCTTCCCCTCTCCATGAGAAATTTTACACCGACCTGGGGCTAAACCCAGTTTCTGTTCCCTGGAATGATGTATATACGGCCCTCTCAACAGGAGTTATTTCCGGTCTGGATCAGCCTTTTACAGACATAATGAGCAATAACTTTTTTGATTTCACCAAACACGTCTACATGGATGACAACATTTTTCATTCTGTAACATGGCTCCTTTCCGATACCTGGTATCAACAACTGCCAGAAGATCTGCAGGAAGTAGTTCTTGAAGGTATGGAAAGGGCTGCCACATTATTCACTCTGGAATATTTTAATAACGAAGCCGAGTATGCCCGTATGTTTGAAGAAAAAGGGGGAACTATAATCCGTGTGAAAGACAAAGATTTAGATCTTAGAGATCAGAAAGCAGAAGACATGTACATATGGTTCTTCGAAACATATGGTGATGCTGCTGAGGAAATCTGGACAGAAGTACAGAATAGCATAGAATGGGCTGATGATTACGAGTCTGAAAAAACCTCTGATTGGCTTTACGATTTCTAGAGAACTAAAAAAGAATTAGAGGATTGATATTTTATGAGCAGAAAACCAAATGTAGTATATATACTGGCTGATGATATGGGATATGGAGATGTCTCCTATCTCAATGAGAATGCTGCTTTTCAGACTGAGAATTTTGACAAAATGGCCAGAGAAGGGATTGCCTTCCGTGATGCCCATTCATCTTCAGCGGTCTGTACACCATCACGTTACAGTATTTTAACCGGAAGGTATAACTGGAGAACATCTCTGAAATCAGGTGTCCTCTGGGGACTTGATGAACCTCTGATAGAAAGGAAAACAGAAACTGTTGCCTCCTATTTAAAAAAATCAGGTTATAAAACAGCCTGTATCGGAAAGTGGCACCTTGGACTGGGTTGGCAAATGGAGGGAGAAAATCCCGACTATACAAAAAATCTGAAGGACTCACCTATTGATCATGGTTTTGATTATTTTTTTGGTATTCCCGCCTCTTTGGATATGCCACCCTATGTTTATATCGAAAACAATAAAGTCAGCAGTCTTCCTGACAGACAGATCGGTTGTTTTTACAAGCCGCTGAATGGTGAGGATAAATTGGGAGTCAATTCCAATGCATACAATAAGAAAATGCAAAGGATTGGGGATGCAAGTGAGATACTGGAAACAGAGGATGTTTTACCCTGCTTTACTAAAAAGGTGCTGGATAAAATAGAGGAGTACAAGGATGATCCTTTCTTCATCTACTTTCCCATGAATGCTCCTCATACACCAATCGTACCAACTCCTGAATTTCAGGGAAAATCAGGAGTAACTGAGTACGCTGATTTTGTTTTAATGTGTGATGATGTTGTACGTCAGGTGAATGAGAAACTGGAAGAGTTGGGTCTGGCGAATGATACAATTGTAATTTATACAAGTGACAATGGCTGCTCACCTATGGCTAATTATCCGGAATTGGCCCAGTATGGCCATAATCCAAGCTACATATTCAGAGGAACTAAGGCTGATATTTATGAGGGAGGTCACAGAATTCCCCTCCTTGTTAAATGGCCAAACGGAATCCCCGCAGGTCAGTTGAGCGATGAAACAGTCTGTTTGTCAGATTTCTTTTCAACTATGGTTGATATCATAGAACGAGAACCGGAAAGGGAATGTGCTCCTGACAGTGTCAGTAATCTGCCGGTTTGGGAAAATAAACAATATGAAAAACCTCTTAGAGAGTTCACAGTCCATCACTCTCTAGATGGATCATTCTCAATCCGTAAGGGGAAGTGGAAACTGGAGCTCTGTTCCGGCTCCGGAGGTTGGTCTATACCAAAACCAGGAGAAACACCTGACAGCTTTCCAAAATATCAACTCTATGATCTGGAAAAAGATATCCGGGAACAATACAATGTTTATACTGACAATCTTGCCATTGCAGAAGAACTGGAGGAAACTCTTAATCAATGCATAGCACGTGACGTTTGATTTTCTCGGGGCTGTTGTACATTTGCAACAGCCCCTTTTTTTAAGACTGAATAGAGCCGGGTTGCCGGCTCAGAATGGTGTTCACTTCTTCTGGTGAGTCGGCTTTCAGGACAGCCTCTCTGAGAGATTCATTTCCCATTTTCCGGCTGATCTCCGTCAGAAGCTGAATATGAGGGCCTACCTGGGATTTTGGAGAGATCACCAGAAAGAAGATCTGTGAGGGCTTGCCATCGAGGGAGTCAAAATCCATTCCTTCCTGGTGGACTCCTAAAACCAGAACAATCCGCTGGATATCATCGATTTTGGCATGAGGAATGGCGATACCGTTTTCCAGAGCTGTAGAAATGCTGTTTTCCCTCTCCAGAACGGCGGACAATACGGCATCACCATCAGAGACAGCCCCGCTGTTCACAGCCGTAGCCACCAGCTCCCGAATAAGCCCTTCCTTATCAGTACTCTTCAGACCGGTATTGATCAATTGAGGGTTCAGATATGGTGCCAGTTTGAGTCCGCTGTTATCAGAGGGTTTCTCAGCTTCAATTCCTTTACGGACAATAGCCGAAAGATCCGGAGATCTCACCATGTCCTGTATGGATTCTACAGCCTGATCCAGGTCTGCTACGGTTTCATAAATAATCTGCTTTCCATATGCCAGATCTACCGGATCGGAAGCCGTAATCTTCAGGCACCTTTCCTTAGCGGCTACGGCAATAAATTTCTGTCCCCTGTTCAAGAGATATGATCCCGGTCTCCCTTCCCCGCCGGCATAAAATCCCTCTTCCTTGAACTCGTCGATGATCCTGAGGGTGATCAGTTCCAGAAGAGGACCGGTGGGGATATCCAGGGAATAACTTAATCCGTAATGATAGTCAAAATAGGAGACTTCCGGTTTGATGCCCAGACGGTCCATCAGCATTTTAATTGTGGTTCCCTGAACCAGAAGAGTAAAGAGAATAAAGCCCAGAGTCGCAAGGACAATGATTTCTCTACCCGGAAAATCCCGGGGAATGGCCAGTACCAGGGCAACGGGAACGGCGCCTCTCAAGCCGCCCCAGAAAATCACAGTCTGAAAGGACATTGGGATTTTTTTTTCATGTGTAAAGCGGTTATACACAGGGATCAGCAGATAGATAACAACCGCCCTGGCAAACAGAACCACAGGAATGACAATCAAAAGAGCCCGCAGACTCCGCCGGAGATAATCGGGATTCGAAAAACTGGAAGCCTCCGTCAGCCCCAGAAGGAGAAAAACAAAACTGTTGGCAACAAATGAGAAGAACTGCCAGAACTGTTCCAGAGTATGATTATTTTCGTGCTTGATCACACTGGTTCCCCATAAGGAGACCGCAATCCCCGATGCCAGAGTAGACATGACACCGGACACACCCAGTAAATCTGCCGTGATAAAAGAGACATAGGCCAGAATCAGACTGGAAAGAATCTGAAGGATGGAATTCTCTTTCTGAAGACGGAACACCAGACTGCCTGCGGCGCCCACAACACTGCCGATAAACAGTCCGCCGAATAAAACCCATATAAAACTGAGAAGTGATTGAAGCAACAGTCCGCCGGCGGAGGCATAGTCCTGACCGGCACTGGTAAGGATGATTGTGAAAAGAACAATGGCCGTGGCATCGTTGAAGATACTCTCTCCGTCCAGCAGAGTCCCCAAACGCCGTGGGGCCCCGACCTCATTGAACAGAGCAATAACCGCTACAGGATCCGTGGCGGAAATGAGGGCACCGAAGAGCAGTGCAGAACTCAATCCGAGTGCCGTAAAGCCGCTTAAAACGGTTCCGATGATTCCTGTTGAAACCAGCAGGCCCATGACTGCCAGAAGCAGAATGGGAACCAGATTTCTGCGAAAAGCCTTTAAATCGAGGTGCAGTGCGGCATCGAAAATCAGAGAGGGCAGTATAAGCAGGAGAATTATATCCGGGGTAAGGTGCATTTCCTCTGCCAGTCTCAAGTCCATCTGGTGAGCCAGTATGCCCGAGGCAAAGCCGATGATGACCAGACCGATGGTATAGGGAAAGCGGATTTTTCTGAACAGCACCGAAGATAAACCGGCGACCGAAAGAAAACCGAGAATCAGAAAGATATAATAGGCCAGCTCATTCTCCATGTCAGAAAGCCTCCTGATTAATAAAAGTTTGAACATTATTCAGAAGTTATTCAAGGTAAACCTGCATACACCTTTTTCCAACAGGAATTATATGAGCCGGCTGATGATAGTTAAAAGACAGAGAGTTTTCTGATCTCACTGATACAGGAGCCCAGAACCATGCCGCATGACATGGACTGAAAACAGTCGGTTCCTTCCAGAGCCTTTGTATCGATGGAAGTTAGATCCCGATTGCCGATCAGAGATGTGATAGTTTTAGGGTGTCCCATACAGCCGGCTCCGGTAAAAGAGATTCTGGAGTCTCCGATGATTTGTTTTCCTTCTTTCGAGAGTATGTCAAACTCCCAGGTTTTCATACATGTTTTGACTCCTGACAGATCAAAACGGATTTTCATATTACTGTCATTTTTATCCAGTATTTCGTATTTCATTTTTTCTCCTCAATTCTTTCTTTTTTCATATGCAGATGCCTAACGGCGATTTCTTCATCAATCATGTAGCGGAATGTGATGGCTATATAGGTGAATAAAGCCACATTCATTCCCACAAGCATGTATTCATTTCGTGGAAGCAGCATGGATAGGCCGCAGATGACAAATACAATAAATGTGTTCTGTATTATGTATTTCCGGATTTTCTCATAAAGGACGTAATAGCTTATCTGTTTGCCCAGAAAAAAAATGACAACCCCAATTCCCATGAGCAGACGAAAGGAATCGACATCCAGATCATCCAGAATGGCATGACGGATCAGATTAGCGATTACTGATAATCCCATAAAAAGCAGAAGGCTCGGAAAAATCAGAACATATGGCTTTCGTATTTTCTCACTCTCAAACAAGAGGTAGATAAAATCAAAGAGAATCCACCAAATTCCCCCGATCAGAACAAATCCGGCAAAAGCAGCCAGAGCATTCAGCCAGTTCCAATGAATTGTATTGAGAGTGTGAACCAGACTGATGACTGACTCTCCCAGCATGATAATGATCAGCAGCCCGATCCGTTCAACCAGATGCTCTCTGTGAATACTAACTGATTTCATTTTTCCACCCAGAAGAACTGGTAAAATAAAATCCAGAACCAGACTGAAATAAACAACATAATATCTGAGGCTCACAGGAAGAAAGATTGATGCGAACCCAAGCAGAGCCGTCCCCATATAGATATGTCCCAGCAATTCGGCATGTTTTCTGTCACCCTCATGTTTTCCCGATGATAGGCGATACAGCAGGGCAATTATAAAGCGGATCAGGGAATATAATGTAATAAATCCGTAAAAAACCTCCTCAAAATCAACGTCTACAAAAATAGATAAACCGATCATCAGCAGCATAATCACCAGAGTGATAAACCGGTGCTCCTTGCTGTCTGTATCATAAAGGTTCGAATAAATCGTATGGTTGATCCACAACCACCAGACAGGAATGAACATTAGTGGAAATTTCAGAATATACTCCATTTCCAGATGACCGTTATGTGTATGTGCCAGAATATGTGTGATCCTTCCTATCAGCACGACAAAAATCAGATCGAAAAAAAGTTCGAGCCAGGTGGCATGACGATGGTCTTCATGATACATCAGATTCTTCATTGTATTGTCTCCAGTGCTTATATTCAGATACTAAGAGAATAAGTAAGTTCCTGCCGGACCAGAATAGGCATTTCTGTCAAAATATTGCTTTATTCTGCTTTTCTTTGATTATTATAACAATTTTAAATCCAATATATTGCACTTTAATAGCTTGAACACTAAAGTGATCTGTATGGTGAACATTATTGAAATTCTTGATTCCATGAAATTGGACAGAGGATTCTCCCCCACAGCCCTGAAGAGTGTGAGGCTTTTCAAAGAAGAAATATACTGCTCCCGTGTCCCTCTGATTTATGATCCGAGTATATGTTTCATTCTTCAGGGGAGTAAGACGGGATATATGGAGGATTATCAGTTCCAGTACAATGCCGACTCCTACCTTGTAGTCTCTGTGGCCAGTCCTCTGGAAATGGATACAATAGCCTCACCGGAAAAACCGCTCTACGGACTATCTTTGACAATTGACCCTGTAGAACTAAACAATATTATTGCCCTGATCAGACAGAGCTCTCCGGATTACGGATTCGAAGAGAAAGCTCTGTCTTCAGCCCTCGGCCCCTCGGTAATGAGTACAGAGATGAAAGAATCCCTCTTCAGGCTGATCAGGGCGCTGCGGTCGGAAACCGATGCCAAAGTACTCGGTCCGGGACTGATTCGCGAGATCTATTATCATGCCTTGCAGGGAAACAAGGGATATCTGCTGTACAGATTGAGTCAGCATGATGGAAACTTTTCACGCATTATTTCCGTGATGACCCAGCTTTACAATCATTATGGTGAGAAATTTACCGTGGAAGGTCTGGCGGAACAGGTGAACATGAGCGTCTCTGCCTTCCACAGAGCCTTCAAAAGTATCGCTTCTGAAACACCGGTTCAGTATCAGAAAAAAATAAGGCTCAACAAAGCACGGGAATTCCTCCTGGAAAAAAAGATGAAATCCTATGAAATAGCAGAAACTGTGGGGTATGAAAGCCCTGCTCAATTCAGTCGGGATTTCAAGAAGTTTTATGGCTACAGTACTGCAGAGCTACTTAGAACCATGCGTTGAATGAGCCTTGACGGATGGCCTTCCGTAAAAAGAACATCCCGGCAATGGGGGAGCTCTCTCCCGAAAATCCAGAATGCAATTAAAACTGGCGGACCAGGTATACATCTTTTAGTCTTAAATCAGGACCACAAAATGAACTGGATAGTTTTCCTCTTACTTATTACATTATCTGTCTCTGTGCCGGCAGAAGCCGAAACAATGAAAGTCATAACCAGTGACGAACCACCCTATAGTTATCAGAGAGAGGGAATACAGGACGGTTATGCAACAGCTCTGGTACAAACCACTCTAAAGGAAGCCGGGTGGAAAGCGGATATAGAAGAATATCCCTTCCCAAGAATGCAATGCCCCTCCGTCTGGCCCCGTAACATCATGATCTACCCCCTGCTGAGGCACTCCGGGAATGAGGATGATTTTCTTTGGATCGGCAAAATTACTGACAGACAGGTGACGCTGTTCAGACGCCGGGAGGATACAAGAGTATTCCCGGAGGATTATGGATCCACTGAGAGTATGAGAATCGGAGCGATTCGGGATACCCCTGCAGCTGAACAGTTGCGGAAAGACGGTTATAAGTCTCTTGAACTTGTGGGGACAGACATTCAGAACATCAGGAAGCTTATGCTGAGAAGAATTGATTTCCTGGCCTGTGACGAGCTTATTTTTGCTCACGCTATAGAAGAGTTCAACCATGAGGTATCTGCCTCTGAATCCATACAAATGCAGGACTTTGAACAGGTAATGACCCTGCCGGTCAATGATGACGGATACTATATTGCTATGACCCAAGGAAGTGATCCTGAAACAGTGAAAAGCTTCCAGGAAAGTTTTAGAAAAATGATAACACAGGGAACAATTGTTGAAGTTGCTCACTGGTGGACCAATACTGTGGAAGAGGCCATGCTGGCCTTGTACAGAGATGCCCTTAGGGAGCGGGGATACATCTGGAATGATTATACAGTCACCGGTGGTGCCGGGACAGGAATGGAACTTGTGTTCGCCTCTCGCGAGGAGGCATTTAACTATCCTCATGCCATGCAAAGCTATGCTGGTCCTTCAATCCGCGATGCCTCTCTTCGTTTCAATCTACTGTCCTTGAACCGGATGGCAGAGCAGGAGCAATGGAGTAAAGTACTGTATCCCTTTGTAAATAATGCCATACAGGTAGACGGGAAATACCTGGCAGTTCCAGTCAATATTCAAAGAGTGAACTGGCTGTGGCTGAATCCCCGTATTTTCAATGCCGTGGGTATAGAAATTCCCGAGACACCTGAGGCATTCAGAAATGCCGTTATTGCCCTGAATGCCGCCGGATACAATGCCCTGGTCATGGGAGATGAAGATTGGCAGATCAGTACTTTTTTTGAAAATCTACTATTGGCCCTGGAAGGAGAATCATTCTATACCTCATGCTTTATCCGTATGGATACAGACAGTCTGTGCAGTGAAAGGATGGCCCGTACTCTGAGGGAATTCCGCTTTCTTATGCAGTATGTAGACAGAAAATCTGATGATCCATCATGGACCGAAGCCGCCGGTGCCATAGCTGAGGGTCATGCAGCCATGTATGTAATGGGGGACTGGGTAAAAAATACATTTCATAAAAGGGGAATTTCCTACGGTGAGAATGGTTATCTTTGTATTGCTTTTCCCGGAACCGGGGAAGTCTTTCTGAACAACACTGATGTATTCATATTTCCAGAGCACAGGGAACGTTCCAGGGAGTCCCAGGAAGCACTGGCTTCTGTTATTATGAACCCGGAAGTTCAGGAGCAGTTCAACCGGTTGAAAGGATCTATCCCTGCCCGAATGGATATGAACCCGGATTCTTTCGACAATGTTACAAAGGCTTCGATGGAAGCTCTAGCCACCTCCACAGTTCTTCCATCGTTTACCTACAGGCAGGCATCGCCCGAAGAATTCCGGAAGGGGTTTCTGAGGATTCTTTCAGATTACATACGGTCGGAAGAATCTGTAGAAAAAACCATCGAGAAAATCAGAACTCTTTCAGAATCTATTACCGGAGAATATAGATGAAGATATTCAAGCAACTGAGATCCTATAAAAGTCCTCTGACGATTCACTTCCTCGTGTATATTCTTGTGGTCAGTTTTCTGTTTATTGGACTGAGCTCTGCTGTACAAATATTCAGAGCCTATGATATGTCCACCAAGGAAAAAAATGACCGTCTGGATTTCATAGAAAATCAGTTTACAGCCTCTCTGAGTGAGAGCCTTTATAATCTGGATGAACCGATGACCCATGTTCAGATGGAAAGCATTCTCCAGTTGAAATCAATCGCCAGGGTGGAGATAACGGAATTCCGAGGAAAGAAGATTGTAAAATACACCGCCGGTTCTCCTGTTCAACAGGAGGAAGAGGAATTTGTTTATACATTAGTCTATCAGGATGGTCCCGATGGTCCCATATTACTGGGAAAACTGTATGTCTATATTGATTCCTCTTCAACTTTACATGAAATTCAGAACCGGATACTCAGCATCATCGGTATTAATCTTATACTGCTTTTTCTGATTATAAGCAGCCTCGTCATCCTTATTCACAGGCTGGTGACACGCCCTCTCTTGAAGATTGTTCACTTCAGTGAGGCAATGAAACTGGAAAAACTTAACCGCGAGCTGGTGCTGGACAGAAAAAGGCGCTTATTTCCTCCCGATGAATTTGACCAGCTACAGGAAGCTCTCAATGCCATGAACCGCCGGCTCTCTGAAAGTCTGGAAGAGAATGAAAAGATTCAAACAGAAAAAAAAGAGCTGGAAGAACAGTATCTTCAGACACAGAAGATGGAATCATTAGGACGTCTGGCAGGGGGCATTGCTCATGATTTAAATAACCTTCTGACTCCTATCATCGGTTTCAGTGAATTAAGTATGGAAGATACAGGTAAGGAGAAGATCTATATAAAGGAGATAAACAAAGCCGGAATTCGGGCGGCCAGACTAGTAAAAAAACTCCTGGTTTTCAGCAGAAAGCATGATACAAACAATGAATTTCTGAATCTGAATTCTCTAATCAGAGATTTCTATCAACTTCTCAGGGCATCCATACATGAAAATATTGAAATTATCCTAAATTTGGATGAAAGCCTTAAGCCTGTCTATACAGATATGGTTCATATAGAACAGATTCTTATGAATCTCGCGGTCAATGCCAGGGATGCCATGCCTGACGGTGGAATTCTGACCATCAGCACCTGTCAAACTGTTGCCGGCGGAGAGGATTTTGTCACCCTTAAGGTCAGAGATACAGGGACAGGGATGAGCGGGGAAACGGCAAACCTGATCTTTGAACCTTTTTATTCCACCAAAGGGGAATCCGGTTCCGGTTTGGGATTATCCACAGTATATGGTCTTGTAAAACAGCATAACGGAGAAATTTCTGTCAGTACGAAGCTTGGAGAAGGAAGCTGTTTCCAGATTATATTCCCCCTGTCGAAAGAAAAAGAAGACGGGAAAGAGGATGACCTCCCGACTTACTTTGACCGGATAAGTTCAACAGGTAGAAAAATACTGCTCGTAGAGGATGATGAACAGGTAAGAGAGCTGAATGAAAGTATACTTCGTAAATGGGGATATTCTGTTCTTTCCTGCACAAGGGGGGAAGACGCCATGAAACAGTTTGATTCATTCAACCCCCAGATTCTTTTAAGCGATGTGGTAATGCCCGGAATGAGCGGCCCGGAACTGTTTCGAGCCTGCAAGGAAAAAGATCCCGGAATAAAAGCCATTTTCATGTCCGGGTTCACCCGGAGCAGTCTGCAGGATAATGATTTAAAGGAGACTCTTTTTCTGCAGAAGCCTTTTACATTGAGTCAGTTGAGAACAAGACTGAACAGTCTTGATATTTGATAAAAACATCTTATTACGAGTTCCCCAGATAGCGCTCCAGAAATTGCCTGGTTCTGGCTTCCTTCGGATTAGAGATAACCTGTGACGGCGGTCCCTGTTCCACAATACTGCCGGAATCCATAAAAGCAACCGTATCGGCCACATCCCGGGCAAAGGACATCTCATGGGTAACAATCAGCATGGTGGTGTTCAGATCTGCCAGACTCTGAATTACTTTCAGAACTTCTCCAGTCAGTTCCGGATCCAGGGCGCTGGTGGGTTCGTCGAAACAGAGGATATCAGGGTTCACAGCCAGGGCTCTGGCAATGGCGACTCTCTGCTGCTGTCCGCCGGAAAGCTGATGGGGATAGTTATTGAGTTTATCGGATAAGCCGACCTGTTCCAGCAGGTGCTCTGCTCTCTCCCGTATGTCCTTAATCATCTGCCCCTTGCCCGTACGGTATCCGGGCTGTTCTTTTGCCAGAAGCTCGGTTGCCAGAGTGACATTTCTGAGGGCTGAGTACTGGGGAAACAGATTGAATGACTGAAAGACAAGACCGAAATGGAGCCGTTTATGACGGATATCCTTTTCCTGATGGGTACTGTGGTCATCCGCATCAAACAGGCAGTTTCCATGTACCGAAATCCGACCATGATCGGGAGTCTCCAGAAAGTTGAGACAGCGCAGGAGGGTAGTCTTCCCGCTGCCCGACGAGCCTATCAGTGCCATGACAGCACCTTTTTCCATGGCAAAGCTGATATCCTTGAATACTTCGACCTTACCAAACCGTTTGCTGAGATTATTAACTTCCAGAATAGGGGTTTTTATATCTGCCATGTCCATCACACCTTGAAATAGTCCAGTTTCTCTTCAATTTTAGCGAAAACCAGAGTCAGAATACCGCAGAATACCAGATAGAAAACACCGGTATAAAACAGGGGCCACAGAAGAGCTCTGCTGGCAATAAACTCCTGACCCATCCAGATAATTTCCTTTACCGCAACAATTCTTGCCAGTGAAGTGTCTTTCACCAGGGTGAGGATTTCATTGGACATGGGAGGAACAATACGCTTGATCACCTGAAGGAGGACAACCTTGAAGAAGATCTGACTTTTGGTCATACCCAGAGTTTGAGCCGCTTCATACTGCCCTTTGGGAATGCCTTCTATCCCACCACGGTATATTTCAGAAAAGTAGGCGGAATAATTAATAATAAAAGCCACAAGAACCGCAGTCATCCGGGAAAGAGGACTAATCCCGTCCCAGATTAAAGCAGGCCCGTAGAAGACAATAATCACCTGGAGCATCAGAGGAGTTCCTCTGATGGCCCAGACAAAGGTACGGGACAACCAACGTAATGGTTTGAAACGGCTCATGGAACCGAAGGCAATCGGTAAGCCCAGTATAAGAGAGAAGACTAGAGTAATTCCAAATATAATCAGAGTCTGACTAAAGCCTTCCAGCAGTTTTAATGTAACATTCCAAAACATTGATTGCCCCTGATATTAATCTTACTGATTGATCAGAAGCTGATCTGTGAGGTCATATTTTTCAGCAATATCAAGAAGAGTCCCGTTCTTTGCAAGCTCTTCAATAGCATCGTTCACAAGAGGAACAAGGGAGCTGTCCAGACGGAAAGCAACAGCATACTCTTCAATGGCAAAATACAGCTCTTCACCGGCAATTGCCAGGTCGGAATAATCCCCTTTGTCTCCGGTCATGGCAGCAGCCAGGGTGTAATCCAGAATGGCGGCATCAACAGTTCCGGCTTTTACTTCCAGAAGAGCATCGGTCTGCTTGGCCACAGAGATAACAGAAGCATCTTTCACCTGGTCACGGGCAGCTCCTTCTCCGGCGGAACCGACTTCTGCAGCAATTGTTTTTCCTGTCAGATCATCTTTTGAGTCGTAGTCGGCCAGATTGGCTTTCTTGACAACAGTAACCTGCATATTACGAATATAGGATGTTGAAAACAGTACCTTTTCAGCCCGCTCGGGAGTGACAGTCATACCGTTCCAGATGGCGTCAATTTTCTGGGAGGACAGTTCAATTTCCTTTGTATCCCAGTTGATTTCTTCAAATTTTGGAGTAACACCGAGAATCTCACAGACAGCTTCTGTAAACTCGGTCTCGAATCCGATGAGTTTACCATTGTCATCGTAGTAGTTCATGGGAGGGAAGATAGTCATCCCGACAATAAGCTCTCCCTTGTCCTGGATATAGGCCCAGTCGTCAGAGATAGTTTCTTTATTACCGCCTGCGAAGGCAAAGGCAGAAACAAGCATAAGAATGCAAATCAAAAACAAAGATTTTTTCATAAGGATTTTTCCTTTCTCAGAGGTTATTTCGGGAGCGATTCGTTCCCTGTGTGATTCTACGGAAGGGGAAATCCTTTGTCAACGACTTCAGAACCGGGCAGCCATCTCCATGGCAGTCTTCTCCCATTCAATAAGGTTCTCCGGATTATGGCAGATTGTGCTGATATCCTTTAAAACCAGATCGGCATGGCAGCGGTTTTTCCGGCAGGCTTCCAGAATGGTTCCCAGTTCCTTTTTCAGATTATCCGTATCCAGACAGGAAACGGCGACACTGGCCGGATT
>JAQQAM010000150.1 GCA_028532905.1 Spirochaetales bacterium | reverse complement strand
TTCCCAATAACCTTATCCCAGAAATTTGCACTTTGATACGGATTATAAGGAAAAACAATTCTTGCATAAGCTGTCCCCTCTGGCTCTTTAGAATAAAAGTATGAATACCAATTTAGAATTTGTTTCATACAAGTTGTTAATCTACCGATATTTGGTTGTACTGTTTTTGTATCAAAAAAATAATTTACTGAATCCTTTTTTAAACAGATATCTACCCCAAAACCTCTTGGTGCTTTCGTAAAACTATCTATTGGGTTATTAATAAAGTATTGACATACTTTTTTTAACTCATCATGGGACTGAGTAGCATCATATGTAGGATTATCTGATATTCTATCTTCAATAATATTTTGAAGAGTATTATTTAATCTAGAAGGCATATTATTGGGACACTTCAAATCTGATTCAATAACTTCAAATCCATTCTTTGATGCAAGCGATTTGGCAAGAGGTTCCCATAAAGTTTTTCCTAGAGAAGTTTCTAGTCCTCCAACAATTGATCTTATTTCTCTTTCTTTTGGTATTATTAAATCAAGAACTTGAAATTTTCTTTTTTTGTTTTTTTGCTTTTTTGTATAACTAATGATGCTCTTTTTTACTGTTTCTTTTATTATTATTTCTGCTGTTATTTGATCTAACATAATTTTCCTTCTATGTAATATTTTCATATGCTCCAAAGAGATGATACTATTTATACTTTAGCAAGAGATTCTCATTACTTTTTTTAATCATCAAAATCAGCTCATCCGGCTCCAAAACCTCCACATCACTCCCCCAACTCAACACCCACCTGCCGATGGTTTCAAGCTGGCCTGAGGGGAAGGAGAGGATCAAGGAGCCGTCATCCAGCTCTTCTATGTTCTGGTCCTTGTGCCAGCGTTTTTCCTTGATGATTGGAGCGGCATGGGGAGAGAACTTCAGGGTGAACTGGTACTTTTCCTTCCGGGCATAAATGCCCCACTCTGGGTCTATGTAATCATCCAGTATAAAGGTGGAAGGGATTGTGAAGGCTCTGGATGTTTTATGTGCCTCTTTCATGCGGCTTAAGGCGTAGGTTCTGATGTCTTTTAAGGTGTTGGCAACGATATACCAGCTTCCCTTGTAGGCCACCAGGTAGTAGGGTTCCAGAGTTTTCTCTTCCCACTTGTCTCCTCCGGGCTTTTTGTACTGGACGCGGACGGCCTTGTTCTCCTTGACCCCTTCCATCAGGACTTTCCACACGCTGTTGTTCACCTTGGTGGGCTGCTCGGAGATAACGGTGACCCTGTTATTCAGATCTGACAGGTTTACCTGAATTTTTTCAGGGAGGTAGGAGGCCAGGCGGCCGAAGGATTCCCGCAGCTGCTGAAAGTCTTCTGTTGTGCTGAAGTGGTTCAGAATTTCACTGGAGAGGGCCAGGGCCATCACCTCTCCCTCGCTCATGCTGATAGAAGGGAGAAAGTAGTTCTCATCGCTGTAGATGTATAAGCCTTTGAAGCGGTCGTATTCCAAGGGGGCAGCCAGGCGGTCTCTCATATAAGAGAAGTCCCGTTCAACCGATTTTTCACTGATCTCAAAGCGGGAGACCAGCATTTCTTTGGTCACTCCCCCTCTATCCCGGATAATCCTGTCAATTTCGAGTATTCGTTCCAATTGATTCTTACCCATTTAAGGTACCATTCTTTTTTAAATATGAGTATTTACTCAACAACTATCATAACCGATTCAGTAAATACGTCCAGCCTTTCCTGTAATTTTTGCATCACGTTTCTACTACTTAGACATAGAATGAGGATATAACCAATACTAACTTTAGTTAGTGATTTTATCTAATGCCCTTTCAGGCCTCTTAGAGCTTCACTTTTTTCATTCAATGAGAACATCTGGTATAAGCCCCCTGATAGGCTGTCATCAGCTCATACACGCAGCTTCTTAAGAGATCCGAACTCTCTTTACTGAAAGGACCGTCTATAAGAAGCTCCTCCCGGATCAAAGGATCAACCGTTTCACTCACAATTTCATTATGGTAATCGTACAGATCATGGATGCTCTTTAAGTGCAGTTTCACTTCCAAAATGACCCCGTTTGAAGCTTGTATATTGACCAGGACATCTGAGTATCCTGAAAGGAGTGGAGCCTCAAACCGGTCTTTAATCCGGACAACCCGCTCATCTGTTTTCAAATTATCCAGAGCCTTTTCCAGTTTATCCCGGGAATCGAAGATCAGGTCCGTGCTTACCCTATCGAAAATGTACTCGGCGTGGCCCGCAAAGTACTCATTAGCCTTGCGGATGGTGTCTCTTCGGCTCTTCATTCCGTTTTTCTGCCTTTCAGGAGAATCGAACACATCCTCCCTCTGAAAATTCACACTTAATGAGCGGGCTGCTTTTTCGGCCTGGGAAAACTGATCATCACTGACCTCCTCCACCTCACCCCGTCCAAAGACAATCCATTTAAAGTAATCCTTACTTCTGCTGTAATAACCGGTCTGCCAGTTATATTTCATAACGTCAAAACAGCCCTCTTCATCCAGAAGAAGAATCACAGGCCTCATGCCGATAACAAATTTTCTGCTGTCCTTATAGTCCATATCTGAAACTCCTTCCCAGATACTGTGAACATTAGAGCTGTGGAGGGACACCAGATGAGGATGACCTGAGGTCAAAGGTGTGTTTTTTACTTTTTTTATCCTGACTGCTTAACTGATGTAAGGCTGTTAGAAAACTCACCTCCCATGCCAGTTCATATATTCATGAAAAGAGAAATGTACCCGATTCAAAGCAGGAAGAGGTTAAAAATCTGGCCACCGCCGTGGTATACTTTGAGAAACAAAACAGAGGGTCGGGGTATGCTTGAAACTTTAGGCGATAGATTGATGGAAAAAGGAAAAAAACTGGGAAGGATTGAAGAGAGAAATAAAATTGTTAAAACACTTCTTGAGAGTCATGTAGATATCAAAATAGTATCAAAAAGTACAGGACTCAGTGAGGAAGAGATTAAGAAAATCGCAAAGATCTAAGTTTAATAAATCATTAACTATACAGAGCCAGGCAGACTCTCTTTCAGTCTTTTTAGTGCGCCGTAGTACTTTCTGATCCGCTGTAGTCCTTATCTCTTAGATTATCCAACCAGTTTCAGAAATATTTACTGATGATTGAATCAGGGTGCTGTTTTCATGCGTTATGAATATCAGGAGTAATTCTGATGACAAAAAAAGAAAGCGCCCGGAGTCGTTTTGACAGTGCCTATAAAGCATTAATCTCAAATCCAAGGATCTTCTACCAGCTGATCCGCTTTTTTGTTGATGAAGACTTTGTCAAAAATCTGAAACCGGAAAATATCAAGCAGCTGGAAAAGAGCAGCTTTATATCTCCCGAGTTTCTGCAAAGAGAAGCCGATATGATCTATAGAGTGGAACTCTCAGGCAAAGAGATCTATTTCTATATTCTTCTGGAGTTTCAATCTTCCCCGGACAAGAGGATTCCTGTCCGTCTATTCTCTTATCTTCTTCTTTTCTATGATCAGTTAATCAAACACAGTCAGAAAGGGAAACTGCCGGCTGTATTCCCAATGGTCCTGTACAATGGAGAAAAACCCTGGAATGTTCCCTTATCCCTGCAGGATCTGATAGAAGACAGCATCATTCCGGCAAGCTACATCCCCCATGTCCGTTATTATCTCCTTGAAGAGAGAAATGTACTCGATTCAAAGCTGGAAGAGGTTAAAAATCTTGCCGCAGCCGTGATATACTTTGAGAGACACAATAGAGAAGAAGAAATGATCAAAACGATCAGGAAAATTGAAAATCTTCTTGCTGATGAAGACTTCAGTGATATCAGGCAGTATCTGTTGTGGGTATTTCGAATATCCGGTGAATCAGTATCACCTGATGAAATACAAAAACTGAGAAATAAAACAGAGGGTCAGGGTATGCTTGAAACTTTAGGCGATAGATTGATGGAAAAAGGGCGTAAGGAAGAAAGAGAGCGTCTTCTACCCCACATAGTGAAATCACTTTTAGAGAGTCATGTAGATATCAAAATAGTATCTAAAAGTACTGGACTCAGTGAGGATGAGATTAAGAAAATCGCAAAGATTTAAGCTAAATAAATCTTGAACTAAACAAGGCCAGGTAGGCTCTTTTTCAGTCTTTTCAAGGCACCGTGGTACTTTCTGATCCGCTGTAGATCTTTATCTCTTAAGGATTCCAGCCGGGTGAGATCCATATTATCTTCAATATCAGCGATTTTTACTTGAACCGCATCGGGATTATGAAGGACTCTATCGATGAACTGATCATAGTCCTCCCCTTCCCTGTTGGTCAGGGATTCCACAATGGAGATTACCTTTTTAGGCATGCCTTGAGCTCTCAGATCATCCGGAGTCAGGTCTGTATCTTCTACAACATCGTGGAGCACAGCTCCGGCTTTCTGCTCGTCGCTGATAACATTGTGCATCACCTGCAGAGGATGAAGGATATAAGCCTGTCCGGCTTTATCTGTCTGCCCCTGGTGGGCTTTAACGGCGATGGCGATTGCTTTTTCCAGAATGTTAGATGTCATACTGTGTACTCCTCATGGTTCGGCTGTTTTCAGAAGTATCATTCCACCAGCCTGATATATTCATTATCAAAAATTTGCAGATACTTTCCATAGATTTTATAGAAATGGAAACAGCCCTCCAAATAGATCATGCCGTTCCAGTACTGAATCATCTGCCTGTCCGTTACTTCAGTATAAACACCGTGATCAATACCAGTCAGCAGCCAACCATCCTCGGTAAAATAGAGAATATCCCGCTTTAATGTGTCAGTCCGGTCCTGATACCACTTTCCCTGGATGGGATAGATCTCAGTATAGGGGCTGCAGGAGACGAGAGTTATCAGGATTAAAAACAGGACTGTTGTTTTCAATAACTGCCTATTCAATAAGTTTTAGTATCCTCAACTATACAGGGATAGATTTTATTATCTGGAATGACAGGTTCCTTTTCATTCCAGAAAAGCTCCTGAAAAGCCTTTGAAGGTACTTTTGGAGTCTTTCCTGTTATCCTGCAAAAAACGATAGTCATATACCTGCGAATCTTACTTTTTGTTTTGTAGAACAGAAATCCGGCATTGGTCTTTGCTTCACTGGCTTTTATAAGGAGATCCATATCCTTTGCACTAATTATTTCCATATGCATTTCCCCTGAATATATAAATCCTTCCTGTTACTGGTAATCCTTAAAATATAAGAGTTGATAGACAAAAAATGAGGATGTAATATTTATTTCCAAAAAAAGTAAAAATAATGAAATCACAGTATAACTGCAGAAGAAATATAAAATGGTCACTCATGTATATCAGAGATTCAGTACAAATCTCTTTATATTCTGCCTTTTATATGAGTTCTATTCGAACTTCTCTATCCAGGGCATGTGCTATCTTCTCTAAAGTAGATAAGCGAATATCTTCAGCGTGGTTTTCGATTCTAGAAATAGCTGTTTTTCTGGTATTGATCAGATTCGCTAAATCTTCCTGAGTAATACCTTTATCCAATCTGGCCTGTCGTAATACAGCACCGATTTTGAAATTCTCATATCCTTTATCAAACCCTTCTGCGAAGTCTTTATCATTTTTTTTTCTTTTGGATATATATTTCTGTAAATCACTCATTTTCTTTCCTCCTCAACCAATCCAGCTTTCTCTTCTCGGCTAGTCGAATCTCATTTCCGGGAGTTTTTTGTGTTTTCATCTATAGGATGATTTACCATTTTTTTGTATTAAATGTAATCTCATGTATAACATAATGTTAACATATTCGTTAACCCTCATCAATTATTATTATCCGGGATCATAATCTTTTCAGGCAGATAGTATGTATTACTCCATGGATT
>JAQQAM010000149.1 GCA_028532905.1 Spirochaetales bacterium | reverse complement strand
GGAGAAACTTGCCTCCGTAGGCCTTCTGGCAGCGGGTGTGGCCCATGAGATTAACAATCCTCTGGAAATCATCTTCAACCATCTGAACTACCTGGATATGAAATCGGAAACTTCAGAACAGAGGGAAGTGATCGGTGAAATAGTCGAAGAGCTGAGGGATATCAAGTCAATCGTCAGTAACCTTATCTCATTTTCCGACAGCAAAAAAGCCGCTCTGGAGGAGTTTGATATGAACGATCTGGTCTCCAGTCTGATTAATCTGATCCGCTTCAATGCCAGGAGTAAAAACATTGATATCATTCATAGAAAGAATGCCGAAAATCTGCTGATCCGGGGCAGTAAAAACGAGATGAAGCAGGTGCTTCTGAATCTGCTGAAAAACAGTTTTGAAGCCATGCCCGAAGGGGGCACAATAAAAATCAGCACCGACTGCCTGGCCGTCCCCGAATCCCCTGCCGGCCATGTTGAGGTCCTGATCGATGATAACGGTCCGGGCCTTTCAGACGACTCGGGAGATATTTTCCTACCCTTCTACACTACAAAAAAAGGGAGCGAAAACAATCTGGGTCTGGGCCTTTCGGTTATCTACGGGATAATAAAAAAATACCGGGGAGAGATCCATGCCTCCAACAGAGCTGAAGGGGGGTGCCGGTTCAGAATAAGAATACCCTCTTCACCAGGTTGATACCGACGCAATAGCTAATTCAAGGCCGCAAGATTCTATCTGTATTCTATCAGGGATTTCTCAATATCCTCTCTCAGATGCTCCACCCCTTTTGCCGTATTCAGGTCCTGAGCCACAATCTGAAACATCCTCTGGCTGATAAAGTCATCCATGGAGGCATACCATTTAAAATCCGGGTCCACATAACTGTTTTGTATAATTGAATTTAAAAGGGGAAAGCTGAGTATTTTCATCTCCTCCCGCTCCTCCGGATTGCTGCTGTATATCTCATTGACCACATGCCGGTTGGCCGGCAGAGTATTGGTCCCCTTCCAGACTTCATGCTGAAAATCCCGGTTATTTGTAAGGAACTGTATGAAACGGAAAGCCTCTTTTTTATGTTTTGACCGGGAGCTCATCCCCACCTGAAGAGTATAAAGTTTGGAAGAGCTTTTACCATTGGGGCCTTCGGGCAGGGGCAGAGCCTCCCAGGCAAAATTCTCATACTTCAGGATTCTGTAGGGATAGGTGCCGTAAACCTTATACTCGGAGAAGTTAAAGATCTTGAATCCTGTATTCCCGTCATCAAAATCACTTTCCCTGACAATATTTCCCTGATTCAGTTTATTCATCTTCTTCATGAAATCCACTGTCTCGGTCATCCTTTTATTATTGAACCCGATACTGGGCCGGTCCGGATGAAAAAGATAACGGTCATTGGTATAAAAGGCATGGTGCCAGTTATAACCGTAGATCCCGAAGGTATCGAGAATACCGTCTCCGTCGCTGTCTCTGGTAAGCTGCCGGCAGATTTCATAAAACTGATCCCAGTTCCAGTTTTCCCTGTCGATGACAATATTGTTTTCGGACAGCAGCGTTTTATTCACCACCATAAAAGAGGGGACAACAGAAATGGGAAGAGAATACTGATTGCCGTTGAACACTCCTGCCTCAAGGGCAATCTGATAATAGGCATTTCTGTCAAAATCAGGATCATTCTCTATAAAGCCGTTAAGATTCTGAAGCAGATTGATAGAGGCATAGGTATTAAAATCCTCCTCCACAAGGAGGAAGATATCAGGTTCCCTGCCCTTCAGAACAAGGCGGGCCAGCCACTCGGAGTAATGATTATACATGGTGCCGGTTTTGAGTTTGATGTGGATGTTTTTATTCTCAGGATCCGCCAGATACATCTCGGCCGCCCTGTCATAGATGGCATAGGCGAAGTTCTGGGGGATGCCCCAGCTGTTCCCCGAATAGAGGGCCATCTCGATCTCGACAGGGCCTGTCTGCTGTCTGTAAAGCAGTATTCCCAGAGCTATTATGAGGAGAGCCGCAGCGGTCTGAAGGGATCTGATTCTAACTTTCCCCATGGAAACTCTTGAGCATAATACCCGACTGGATGGCGAAAATAGCAATTTGTGTACGATCACGCAAATCCAGCTTTTTTAAAATAGCACTGATATTATTTCGGATTGTCCCTTCGGAAAAATGGAGTTCCGATACAATTTCCTTGTTGGAGCAGCCTCTTCCGATAAGCTGAATGATCCGCAGTTCCGTTTCTGTCAGAGCCTCAATATCATCGCTTCTGTCGTTGATAAAAAAGGATTTTGCCATCTTGCCGAAAATGCTGAATACTTTCTGGGCCGTGTCCGGTTCGATGGAAGCGCCCCCTTTATACACGGTCTCGATGCTGTTGATCAAGTCCACCTTGGAAATCCCTTTCAGAAGGAATCCGTCGGCACCGCTTTTCAGAGAGTTGTAGATATATTCCTCACTGTCAAAGGTTGTCAGCATGATGATTTTTATGGAGTCATCCCTCTCTTTAATAAGAGAGACACACTCAATCCCGTTGAGTTCGGGCATACGGATATCCATCAGAATAATATCGGGTCTCAGTTCAAAGGCTTTTTCCACAGTTTCCCTGCCGTTTTCTGCAAGTCCGACTACATCAAAGCGTTCATCTGAACTGACCAGCAGTTCCAGGCTGTCCCTGATAATCTCCTGATCATCTGCTATTAATACATTAATCATTTAACGACTCACTCCTTATGGGCAACTGGGCGATGGTGACAAAACCTGCACCGGGCTCTGATTCAAAGCGGATGGAGCCTCCCAGTATGCGGATCTGTTCCTCCATATGGGAAATGCCGAAGTTCTTGGCAATGGAGGTACATCCTTTTCCGTCATCCGAAATTCTGATCATCAGCTCCCCTTTGCTGAAAACCATCCGGATACGGATATGAAGGGCCTCTCCATGACGGATAGAGTTTGTTGTACTCTCCTGAATCAGGCGGTATACAGTCAGCTCTTCATCGTGCTGCAGGGTCTGAATATCCCCTTTTATACTGAGACTGACGACCTGTTTCCCCAGTGAATTGATCCCTTCAATCAGCTCCTCCAGAGATTTTATCAGAGAAGCTTCATCTATCACATCCGATTTCAGCTCCCGGACCGAACGCCGGATATCCAGCAGCCCCTTGTCCGAAACCTTCTTTATTTTATTGATATGACTGGTCAGTCCCGGATTATTCTGACCGGCGACCTCCATACAGGCCTCCAGTCCGGTGGAAATGCAGGTCAGGGAGTGGCCCAGAATATCGTGAATTTCATGAGCCAGCCGGTTCCTCTCTTTCATGCGGCCTGCTTCCTCGAGTTTTTCATTGGCCAGATTCAGCTCATTGATATTCATCTTCAGCCTGTTGTTCAAATCGATAAACTCTTTGTTCTCCCGGATTTTACTGTTGATGAACATATAAAAGAAAATCATCACCAGGATAAGATTAAGAGACTCCAGAAGGCTTTTCATACCGTAGAGATAAAACTGACGGGCCGGGCTGTAATAATTAATATACTCCTGAAAGGGAAGCATATTGACCCGGACAGTGAGAAGGTCATAATCAAAAAAAGTAAAACAGCCCAGTGAAACAGCAATCAGAGCCAGCCGGACCGACATACTCTGCACCTGCAGAAACACACCGGCACAGAGATAGAGAAAAAAACCTTTGTATCCGAAGTTCAGTGTATAGGTGATTATACTGAGTAACAGAATATCAAAAACATAAAGCACCACTACCCGGGACTGCAGCCCGGCAAAAACTGTGCTTTTCAGATAATTTGAAAATCCCAGAACTATACACAGAGCAATACTGACGGTGGGAACCTTCCAGGCGATATGAGGCAGGTAACGGGCCATTTCAAGAAAGTCCCTGGCCTGATAATCATCACAGATTTTATATATGGTCATACAGATGGTCAGTGATATAAAGGTTATGATGACAAAATTCAGCCAGTAGAGGGCCTTGTATATTCTCTTTACACGGTTCTTCATGCTGTCCCTATTATAGACCTGAATTTTCCTGTTTTAACAACAGAATCTTTTGGATTTATGTCATCCAATAAATGACAATTGTCATTTATTTTGTGACATTTTATTCATTGTTGGATTTCAGAATGCCCTTTATTCTGTGAATGAGTTCGATAAATGGTACCGCTTTGAATTCGAAAAAATGACTATAAATCTGAAAAGGAATTGGAATGAAAAAGTTACTGACAATTTGTCTTCTTTTAATTATGAGCGCCTCTTTCGTAATGGCGAACGGACAGGCTGAAGAAAAATCAGGATATACATTCGGCTATACCTGTATGACCATGAACAATCCGTTTTTTATTGCTCTGGAAGGATCTATCCGTGAAACCGTTGAAGGAAACGGAGACCGACTGATCACAATGGACCCTGCCATGGATGTTGCCAAACAGATCAACCAAATTGATGACCTGATTGTTCAGGGAATCGATGCCATCTACCTGAACCCTGTAGACTGGGAAGGGATCAGACCCGCCCTTGTTGCCCTTGAAAAAGCAGGAATTCCCATCATCAACTTCGATACAGAAGTAAAAGATATGGATTATGTAACAGCCTATGCCGGTTCTGACAATAAAAATGCCGGTTTTGTCTGCGGTAAGGACCTTGTAGCCAGATATCCTGACGGCGGAAACATTGTTGTTCTCGATTCTCCCACAATGAACTCCATCAACGACAGAATCGCCGGTTTTATGGAAGCCATTGACGGTGAGGGTTTCACTATTGTTGCCCAGCAGGATGCCAAAGGCGATCTGCCCACCTCCATGGGAATTATGGATGATGTTCTCCAGGCCCAGAACGATATTATCGCCATTATGGGCGGGAACGACCCCACTGCCCTCGGTGCTCTGGCCGCCTGTAAGGCTGCTAACAGAACCGATATCCTGATCTACGGTGTAGACGGTTCTCCCGAAGCCAAATCTGAAATCGCTTCGGGAAGCCAATTTGTAGGTTCCGGAGCCCAGTCTCCCATCTCCATTGGTCTGGAATCGGTAAAACTGTCCTACCAGATCCTGAAAGGGGAATCCTATGAGACCCGTGTTCCTGTTAAAACATTCCTGATCAATGAAGCGAATGTGGATGAATACGGAACAGACGGCTGGCAGTAAGCTGAGCCTCTGCTGAACTGTAATTGTATGAATCCTGCCGTACAGGCAGGGTTCTTTTTATATCCCAAGTAAAAAAGAGGCAGAAAGTTTGAGCGCACAAACACTACTCGAAATGAAAAATATCCGGAAACAGTTTCCGGGTGTACTGGCTCTGGATGACGTCTCTCTGGATGTAAAATCCGGAGAAGTCCATGCCCTGCTGGGTGAAAACGGAGCCGGTAAATCGACATTGATAAAAGTACTGGGAGGGATTTATATCCCCGAAGAGGGAGAGATCCTGATCCAGGGCCGTAAAGTCCACATTACCAATGTACATGATTCTCAGGCCTGCGGTGTCAGCGTTATTCATCAGGAGCTGGTTCTGGTGCCCAAAATGACTGTCGCCGAGAATATATTCCTTGGCCGGGAACCCATGAAACACGGTGTTGTCCACAAAGAGAAAATGAATGAACAGACTACGGAACTTCTGAAAAACTTTGACCTGGACATTTCACCGGACTCTCTGATTGAAGAGCTGACCATTGCCCAGCAGCAGATGGTGGAGATTACCAAAGCCCTCTCCTTCAACTCCCGGATTCTTGTAATGGATGAACCGACCTCATCCCTTTCGGACAAGGAAGTGTCCTTTCTGTTCGACACCATCAGAAAGCTGAAGCAGCAGGGTGTGGGAATCATCTATATATCCCACCGTATGTCGGAGCTGAATGAGATCAGCGACAGAGTCACCGTTATGAGAGACGGCGAATACATCGGCACTGTTGTAACAGAAGAGACCGGTAATGACACCCTTATATCCATGATGGTGGGCCGTCAGCTGACCAATTACTACACCAGAACCTTTATGGAAAAAAAGGAAAAGGTGCTGGAAGTGAAAAATCTGAGTGACGGCAAGCTGCTGAAGAATATCAGTTTTGATCTTCATAAAGGAGAGATCCTGGGATTTGCCGGACTGGTGGGTGCCGGAAGAAGCGAGGTGATGAAGTGCCTCTTCGGACTTGATCCTGTAACAGAAGGCGAGTTTTATCTGGACGGGAAAGCCATTCAGATCCATAACCCGTCAGATGCCATGAATCACGGCTTCGCTCTGGTTCCCGAGAGCCGGAAAGAGGAAGCTCTTTTCCTGGCACAGAGCGTCAAATTCAACACATCCATCAAGGTATTAAGTGATTTTATCAAAGGCATATTTGTAAACAACAGCAAAGAAGATGAAATTGCGGATACCTATATTCAGAAGATGTCCATTAAAACACCATCTTCCAGACAGATTGTCGAGAATCTGTCCGGGGGAAATCAGCAGAAAGTGGTCATTGGCCGCTGGCTGGCCACGCAGCCCCGCATCCTGATCCTGGATGAGCCGACCCGGGGGGTCGATGTGGGCGCCAAGGCTGAGATTTATGCCATTATGAACGAGCTGGCCCTCCAGGGAATTGCCATCATCATGATTTCCTCCGAACTTCCTGAAGTGATCAATATGAGTGACCGGGTAATGGTCATGTGCAACGGAACCATAACCGGAAGCCTGTCTCACGAGGAGATGGATCAGGAAAAAATTATGTATTTGGCAACACAGCATGACACTGACACAAGGGAGGAATTAAATGACTGACAGCTCTACAGATACAATAAAAATAAATAAGAAGGGTTTTGACTTTTCTAAAAGCGGATTTATCCAGTTCATAAAGGAAAATATGGGCATACTCATCGGGCTGGTGCTCCTGTGTGTGATTCTGGCCATCCAGTCTCCCGTATTTCTGTCCAAAAACAATGTTCTGAATGTTCTGCGCCAGGTGGCCACTAACCTCTATATTGCCTGTGCCATGACCATGATCATTATTCTGGGGGGAATTGACCTCTCGGTCGGTTCCATTATTGCCCTTTCAGGTGTTGTGACCGGGGGCATGATCGCCTTTGACGGAGTGCCTCTGGTTCTGGCGGTTATCTGCGGGCTGGGAGTCGGACTGCTGGTGGGAGGCTTTAACGGTTATGTTGTCTCCACAACAACCATCCCCCCCTTTATTGTGACCCTGGCCACCATGAATATCGCCCGGGGCGCCGCCTATGTCTACACCGGCGGACAGCCGATCCGGGTTATGTCGGACAGTTTCAACTTTATCGGGGCCGGATATATGGGAGAGATTCCCATGCCTATTATATACCTGATCATCATTGTGCTGATCTCCGTATTCATAATGAGCAAGTCCAAACTGGGCAGGCATATCTATGCGGTAGGAGGGAACCATCAGGCCGCCCTCTTTTCAGGTATCAAAACAAAAAGGGTGACCTTCTTTGCCTATATTTTTTCAGGACTGATGGCCTCCATTGCCGGAATTGTTCTGGCATCCCGTATGTTCTCGGGCCAGCCCACAGCAGGTCAGGGAGCGGAGATGGATGCCATTGCCGCCGTAGTACTGGGGGGCACCAGCATGAGCGGAGGATCGGGCAAGATCGGCGGAACCGTTATCGGCGCCCTGGTCATCGGTGTGCTCAGCAACGGACTGAACCTGATGGGGATCAACTCCTTCTGGCAGTACATCGTAAAGGGCGTTGTCATTCTGATTGCCGTTTATGTGGATTATTTCAAGAAGAGCAGTAAGTAGAGCACTTTGAACTGATTATATACAGAGGGCGGAATAGCTTCTCCCTCTGTATTACTCATTTGGGAATATGAGCAATCAGCCATTTATTAATTTCATTGATTAAGTCATATATCTTATCCGGTAATTCCATTTTATCCGTAATATGCCCCAGCCCCCTGCAGTGTCCACTCCATAGTTTCTGCAACAGCTCCAGATCATCATCTGAAAAAGACAATGGAATACTCAGCTTCGTGTATCTGGTTTCAAAGGTTCTGGATATATCCTTTATCAGTTTAGATTTATTCAAAACATCATCATTACGGCAGAGGAGAAGGAGATCATGATAATCTTTCATACGGCTATTCTAACCAGTAATATCTCTAATACAATTCCCCGCCACACTTCATTAAATGTTCGCTGTTCAGTTTCTGCTATATACTTTATGCGGTCTTTTAATGCCTTTTCATTCATACTGTGACCGCCAGAATGTAGTGATCGATATTAATACGAAACTCCTTAGCATATTTCTTAAGTTTATTTAGATCAATTTTATCAGGTCCTTGTACAGAAGTAGCTCTTTTCAGGGCTTTTATTGCTGTTTCTTTTCCTAGATACCGGAATGCATCAATAATGGTTCTTTCGCGGTCAAAAATGGGAAGAGATTCACTCCCGATATGAATTATAACTTTACCTAGAGACATATTTCTCATACGTACAATTTTTGTACCCCTTCGTTTTGGTACCCGTCTGTAATTGTCGATAGCAATCCAGTGGAGACGGGGAATTTCGTCACTAAGATCATATAGAGCAAGAGCCGAGATGAGACAAACAGCAGAATCAGGAATACTTTTGACAGCAAGAACCAGATCCTCCCATTGAAAATCAACATCCATGGAAGGGCTTATGCCTCTGTAGATTCCCCGATCGATTCGTTCTATAAGCCCTTTTCTGGCATAATAATTAAGTAAACTGGAACTGATACCCAATTGTTTTGCATCTGCAGAGGTAAAAAGAGGTCTTTTCATTAGTTTTTCCAGTTTCGAAAAATTACTCATACAACATTTTAACATACGCACTCACTTAAATCAAATGAGTGCATCTATAAAAAATATAATTTTCCTAAAAGAATATGTATATAATTTCCAAAGAAAGAACTAAACATAGAAGAATCAGAAGCCCTCCTTCTGTCCCCTTCCCCGATCACGTACTTCCATTTTCATGCAAATCATTTATCACAAATAAATTAAACGACAGTTCCTCTGTCATCCTCTGCTGCTTTCCTGTATACTGATTCAGATCTCTGATCATATAAAATAACAACCTAATCCAGACCCGAATACAAGGAGCAGCACAATGAAACACACAGCCATAATCAACCTGGATGCACCGGGCCCAAAAATCAGCAAACACATTTACGGACACTTTGCCGAACATCTCGGACGCTGTATATATGACGGTTTTTATGTGGGTGACAGCGATACGATTCCCCATAAAAAGGGACTCCGCCTGGATGTCATTGAAGCCTTTAAAAACCTCAATATTCCCAATCTGCGCTGGCCGGGGGGCTGCTTTGCCGATGAATACCACTGGAAAGACGGCATCGGCCCCAAAGAACAGCGCCCCGAGATGATCAATACCCACTGGGGGGGTGTTGTGGAAAACAATCACTTCGGAACCCATGAGTTTATGGACCTCTGTGAAGAGCTGGAAACAGAACCCTATATCACAGGAAACCTGGGTTCCGGCTCTGTCCATGAAATGAGTCAGTGGGTTGAGTATCTTACCTTTGACGGCAAAAGTCCCATGACCGAACTGAGACAGAAAAACGGACGGGACAAACCCTGGAAAGTGAAATACTGGGGTGTGGGCAATGAGAACTGGGGCTGCGGCGGCGGCATGACCGGAGAGTTCTACGCCGATCAGGCCAGACGTTATGCCACCTACTGCCGCAGCTACGGGGACAATACACTCTACAAAATAGCCTGCGGTCCCAACAGCGATGACTACAATTGGATGGAAGCTGTTATGAAATCCATGGTCTACTGCCCTGCCGGTCTGCCGGCGGACCGATTTGTGAGGGGAGTCTCCCTCCACTACTACACCATTGCCGGTACCTGGGAGGAAAAAGGAAAGGCTCTTGAAGATGACCGGAACAAATGGCTTCAGATCATGAAAAGAAGCTGGTTTATGGAGGAACTTATCACCAGACACTCCGCCGTCATGGACCGTTATGATCCGGAAAAGAAGATCGGAATGATTGTGGATGAGTGGGGAACATGGCATCAGGTGGAGGAAGGGACCAACCCCGGTTTCCTTTATCAGCAGAACTCAATAAGGGACGCCCTGTCAGCCAGCCTGCAGCTTGATATATTCCATAACCATGCGGACCGTGTCTATATGGCCAATCTGGCTCAGGCTGTGAATGTTCTGCAGTCTCCCGTCCTGACAGAGGGGGATAAAATGATCCTGACTCCCACCTACCATGTGCTGGAGATGAACAAGGAGCATATGGATGCTGACAGCCTCCCCGTATTCCTGGATACAGCCGATCATAAATCCGAATCAGAGGGAAAAGAGTTTTCCACTCTGTCCATGTCCGCCTCCCGGAAAGGAAAGAGTTATCTTGTTTCCATGACCAACCTTGATCCCGAAAAGGGTAAAACCGTCACCCTTGATCTGAGGGGTGAAAAGATCGGAGAGATAAAAGCACGGATTCTTTCAGGGCAGAGACTCAACAGCCATAACAGCTTTGAATCTCCCGAAGCGGTTAAGCCGGAAGATTTCCGGGACTTTGAGTTAAAAGGAACCACTATGGAGATTAATCTTCCCGCCCGTTCCTTTGTGACATTCAGTTTCTAGGGCTCTAGCGGATCCCGTGTCAGTAACAGATTTTTACTTATTGATTACGGGATCTGTATTCTGAGGGACTCATACCTGTAACACTTTTAAAAACACGGCTGAAATAAAACTGATCTTCATAACCGACAGTTTCAGCAATGTCTTTAATATTAATGGGAGG
>JAQQAM010000148.1 GCA_028532905.1 Spirochaetales bacterium | reverse complement strand
ATAGTCAGGCATTTATTGATGCATCGATGAGGGCGACAGGAAGGCGATGCAGTGGGGGGTATGGGATCGGTAGGATCGTGGCGCTGGGCGTCAACTAAGCCAGATGGCCAACCGAGTATCGCAAGTGTCTCATCAACAGCTCACCATGGTGGAATACATCAGAAAGTATAAACCCGAATATTCGGAGTCTGTGAACGACCATCTGTCTCCTCTTCTGACTCACTGTAAAATGCTTAAAAGCCTGTATGGGGAAGACTGTACGGTTATTTTTGCCGGTCCCTGTATCTCAAAAAAGAGGGAAGCGGACTTAAGAGGAGACCTGCTTCATGCGGCCATCAGCTTTCAGGATCTTGAACTCTGGTTTCAGCAGGAAGGGATCAATCTGGGAGAGATGGTTCCGGATCAGAGCGACCGGTTTCTGCCCCATTCCTCCTTTGACGGGGCCAGTTACCCCATTGAGGGGGGGATGCTGAGAAGTCTTGAGAAACAGCAGGTTCCAGTGGAACCCCGGCAGATGCTCAGCTTTTCCAATATCCATAACATGGATTCCATCCTGAAAGATCTGGAACTTCTGGGCGGAGATTCCCCTGTTTTCCTCGAGCTTCTGGCCTGTGAGGGGGGCTGTATCAACGGACCTTCCTGCATAAACAGCTCAGGAACCGCAGTCAAGAAGAAGGGGCTGGCGGATTATGCTGAAAGCCGGCCTGCCGTCGCACAAGCCTATGAGCCCTGTGCCGCCATTTATTTCAGACGGGATATACGGGAATCTGTTTCCGCCGTTTTTGAAGAGACCGACATACAGGATGCTCTGCGGAAAATCGGTAAATATGAAAGCGGGGATGAAAAAAACTGCGGTGCCTGCGGATATTCCACCTGCCGGGACTATGCTGTGGCCTGTCTGAACAACCGGGCGGAACCGGATATGTGTGTAAGTTATCTGAAAACCCTTTCAGAGAAAAAAGCCAATGCCCTGATCAAGGCCATGCCTTCGGGAGTGGTTATTGTGGATTCTGATATGAAGATCATTGAGTGTAACCGGGCTTTTGCCTCTATGATTGGTGAAGAAGCGAAAGCAGCCTACGATGTGAAGCCGGGTATGAAGGGGGCCACTCTTGAAAAACTGATCCCCTTCGCACCGGTTTTTGAAGGGGTTCTGACAGAAGATACGGTACTGACCGATCAGACATTTCATATGAACAGCAAGGTCTTCACAGGCTCCATTTTCACAATAGAGAAAAACCAGGCTGCCGGCGGGATCTTTCAGGATGTGACCCTGCCCTGGGTACAGAAAGACCAGATTATCAAACAGGCCCGGAATGTCATGGAAAACAGCATCTCCACGGTTCAGCAGATCGCCTATCTTCTGGGTGAAAATGCGGCGCAGAGTGAGATTATGCTCAACTCCATAGTGAGCTCCTTCGATTCGGAAAAGAAAGAGGATCATAATGCATAGATCCTTTTTTGATGTGGGATACTATCAGGTCATGAAGAAGGGGGAATCCGCTCCGGGTGATGCCTTTATGACCAGAAAGGCTGAAGGGAGAAACCGGGTCATTTCGGTTCTCTCTGACGGACTGGGCAGCGGCATCCGTGCCAATGTTCTCTCCTCCCTGACAGCGACTATGGCGATCCGGTCTATCGAAAGCAATCTGTCTCCCCGAAAAACAGCCGAACTTATATCCCGGACACTCCCGGTGTGCAGTATCAGGAAAATCAGCTACTCCACCTTTACCATTGTGGATGTGGATGAGCGGGGGATGGTGCAGATCGCCGAGTATGATAATCCCCGTTTTGTGCTGATCCGGGACGGAAGAATCGAGGAGCCCGAATCGGAGGAATTTGTCTTCGAAACAGCCAACACCAAGCGGAATGTGATCATTTCAACACGATTTCAGGCCCGCAGCGGAGACAGGCTGGTTTTCTTTTCCGACGGCGTTACCCAGTCGGGTCTGGGGATGAAGACTACCCCTCTGGGATGGGGAGATGAAGGTGCCCGGTCTTTTATTCTGAAGACTCTGGATAAAGATCCCCGGCAGTCGTCCAATCAGCTGGCCAGTGCTCTGGTCCGGGAGAGCCTGAAACAGGACGCCTATTCTCCCCGTGATGATATAACCTGTGGTTCCCTGTACTTCAGAAAGCCCCGGAAACTGATGATTGCCACAGGCCCTCCCTATAACAGGGACCGGGATAAAAATCTGGTGGGCATGCTCAAGGGCTTTGACGGCAGAACCATTGTTTCCGGCGGTACCACAGCCAATATTGTTGCCAGAGAACTGGGGGCAGAGGTGCAGGTGGATCTGACAGGAAACTTTGAGAGTATTCCTCCTTCCTCCAGAATTGAGGGGATCGATTTTGTCAGCGAAGGAATCATCACCATGAGCAAGGTCTTTGAATATCTGAAAGCCGAGCATCAGGTGCCTCTGGTCCATCCGGATCCGGCGGAAAAGATTGTGGAAGAGATGCTGAACTCGGATATTATCCAGTTTCTGGTGGGAACCCGAATCAACGAGGCTCATCAGGATCCCAATATGCCTGTGGAACTGGAAATCCGCAGGAATCTAATCAAGAATATTGCAGCCACCCTGAAAGAGAAATACTTCAAGGAAGTGATTATCAACTTTATCTAGATCTCCTGCCTCCCTCAGGGAAATCTGCTCATCCTGCACTATACTATAGGACATGAATGACAGAGAGACCCTGATCCGTTCCATCAATGAACTCCTGACGCGGCTGGAGGAGAAAGACCTGAGTTTTATCCTCCAGCAGGCTGAAGTCCTCGACTACAACAAAGCCGTTCTTGAAAGACGGGCGGCTGTCGAGGCCCGGGCTGCCGATCCGGAGGCTTCAGATCCGGAGGCTTCAGATTCTGACATGCCATCAGCCGATTCTTCTGCAGCAACAAAGACCGTCCCCCGGGCAGCAGAGCCTGAACCTGTTTACATCGAGCAGACGGAGCACAGCAAGTTCTTCAATATATGCATAGGCAGTGCCCGCCTTTTTGTGGATTACCAGGAGGTGCAGGCTTTGTATAAAATCGCTCGGGCCGCTTCCTCTGCCCGAGAGGCTGCTCCCCGTTTGTACCGCTGGTTGGAGAAGGAGCGGAGCGATATTCTGGCAGAGGGTAATATCCGGGGACTCCGTAGCCCTGTCCTGTCCGAGTTGTATGAGGCCCTGCTGGATACTTTTACCGCCTCCTGACATCCTGCGGGCAGTCTGATTCTTCCTGAAAGGGTATAAAAAAAGCCGGATTTCCCTTTAACAGAAAACCCGGCAGATTGTCTTACTATTCTTTTCAATCGGGAAAGGCTCCCGATGGTATTACTGATTCAGATATTCGTGAATCCCCCGGGCGGCGGTTCGTCCGTCACCCATGGCCAGGATGACTGTGGCAGCCCCCTGAACAATATCTCCGCCGGCAAAAACTCCGGGCATGGAGGTCATACCGTCCTCATTAACCGTGATATTGCCCCACTTGTTGGTGTCCAGTTCCGGGGTGGTTCCGGTCACAAGGGGATTGGAGCTGTTGCCCAATGCGGTGATACAGGTATCAATATCCATAAAGAACTCGCTCCCTTCGATGGCAACAGGGCGGCGTCTTCCCGATTCATCGGCTTCTCCCAGTTCGTACTGGAGGCATTCTATTCCGGCCACTCTTCCCTGGTCATCGGAGATGATGGCTGTGGGATTGGTCAGAAGATCGAAGATGATTCCTTCCTCCCGGGCGTGATGCACCTCTTCCACACGGGCGGGCATCTCTTTTTCTGTCCGGCGGTAGACAATATGAACCTCTTCCGCTCCCAGCCGGAGGGCTGTCCGGGCGGCATCCATGGCCACATTGCCGCCGCCGAATACAGCCACTTTCCGGGACTTGTAGATGGGGGTGGCGGCTTTTTCCGTATCATAGGCCTTCATCAGGTTGGCTCTGGTCAGATACTCATTGGCCGAGAACACTCCCACCAGATTTTCACCGGGAATATTCATAAACTTGGGCAGTCCGGCGCCGTTGGCCACATAGACTGCATGGTAGCCGTCTTTCTCCATCAGCTCCTTTACGGTTCTTGTCCGGCCCACCAGAAAGTCATAGACAAACTGAACACCCATGGCTTCCAGATTATCCACTTCCCTCTGTACAATGGACTTGGGAAGACGGAACTCGGGGATGCCGTACACCGTTACGCCTCCGGCTTTGTGAAAGGCTTCGAAAACAGTGACTTCATGTCCCAGCCTTGCCAGGTCTGCAGCAGTGGTCAGTCCTGAAGGACCGCTTCCCACAATGGCCACCTTTTTTCCAGTGGAGGGTGCCTTGTCCACAGTACTGTCTCCCTTTTCGGCTCCCCGGTCGGCCAGAAAACGCTCAATCCGTCCGATGGCAACCGATTCCATGGGGTCCTTCCGGATCTTGCCCAAAGTACAGGTTTCCATGCACTGCTTTTCCTGGGGACAAACCCGGCCGCAGATGGCCGGGAGCATGCTGCTCTCTTTTATGATATCCAGGGCTTCATCAAATTCGCCTTTGGCGGCTGCTCCGATAAAGCCGGGAATGTCTATGCTCACAGGGCAGCCTTTGACACAGGGGGCATTGGCACATTCCAGACAGCGGCTGGCTTCTACAATAACCTGATTTTCACTGTAGCCCAGAGCGACTTCTGTCATATTGCCGCCCCGGATACCTGCCTCCTGGGAGGGCATCTCCTGCTGAGGGATGGCGGCTCTGTCTTTTTTCTTGATCTGATTCAGTCCCTGGGGCAGATTCAGGTTCTCCCTGACCGCCAGAGCTTCCAGATCCAGGGTTCCGGGATCTTTGTATCCGCATGTCATCGTACACCTCCTGCTGCCAGTTCTTTCGCTTTTTCTTCCAGGCGGCAGGTATGCTCGTCTTCCTGGGTTTTATAGGAACTCATACGGCTCATCATGGAACTGAAGTCCACTAGATGACCGTCAAATTCGGGGCCGTCCACACAGACGAATTTTGTTTCTTTGCCTACCGTTACACGGCAGCCGCCGCACATTCCTGTTCCGTCCACCATGATGGTATTCAGGGATACCATGGTGTGCAGTTTGTAGGGTCTGGTGGTTTCGGCGCAGAACTTCATCATCACAGGCGGTCCGATGGCAACACATTCAGCGGGTTTTTCATCAGCCTCGCACAGTTCTTTCAGGGGCTCTGTGACCAGGGCTTTCCGCCCTTTGCTTCCGTCATCGGTACAGATAATCAGTTCATCCGACAGGGCGGCCATTTCCTCTTCCAGGATCAGAAGATCTTTGTTCCGGGCTCCCATAATGGTGATAACCCTGTTGCCTGCCGCTTTGTGAGCCTGCACAATGGGGTGGAGGGGGGCTACGCCGATACCGCCGCCCACACAGATGACCGGTTTCTTCTGCTTTTCTATATGGGTGGGTGTTCCCAGGGGCCCCAGAACATGGGCAATTGCCTCACCTTCTTCCAGACGGCTCAGGGCGAGGGTTGTCCCTCCCACTGCCTGGAAAATGATGGTAATGGTCCCTTTTTTCCCGTCCCCGTCGGCTATGGTCAGGGGAATCCTTTCGGAGTACTCATCATCCAGCATGAGGATGACAAACTGTCCCGCTTTTCTGGATTCTGAAATATGGGGTGCCTCAAGTTCCATCTGAAATACATCAGAGGAAAGCTGTTTTTTCTTCAGTATTCTTATCATCCTTTCACTCCCGCGGGCTCTTTAATACCCAGCTGGCTTTCCACTTCCTTCACCACGGATTCCAGAGAGGTCTGTGTCATCTTCTTCTCTCCTACTGTTACGGTAGGCCCATGGGCACAGTTCTCGGAGCAGAATGTGGCTTTCAGATCGATTCTGTCTTTCCAGTCTTCCTGTTCTATTTTGCTTGTCATGCCGGAGAGAATCTCCTGAGAGCCCCTTAAGAAGCAGCTGGTTCCGACGCAGACATTGATTTCTACAGGAGCCTCCTGTGTACTGCTGGCCAGCTCCATTGTATGATCGGCAATCCGTTTGCGGCTCTGGTAGCTTGTGTGTACCAGTTCATGGGCTTCGGGACTTCCCTCTTTTCCGCCGAGCATCTTCTCATAGATTCTCTGGATATAGGGGTTTTCTTCGGGGCAGTGTACGGGTGTAATCTTACCGGCATCCTTGAGGGCTTTTCTGCGGACTTCCGCTTTGCCGCTTTCATAGGACACAGGCTGACCCGCACCGTCTATACAGCCTCCGGGACAGGCCATGACTTCCACGATGTCATAACTCACTTCACCGGAATTGATTTTCTGAATCAGCTTTTCCGTATTCTTCAGTCCTGAACTGATGGCCATTTTCAGCTTCACATTATCATCGTTGATAATCACTTCCTTCCATTCAGGGTACTCCGGATTGGTTTCCGGTTCAAAGGACAGGAGGTCTCTATTGTTCAGGCTTCTGGCGGCATACCGGGCCACAGCCTCGGAGACTCCGGAACTGGCACCGAATCCCAGACCGGCTTCGGAGTAGAGTCCGAAGGGGAGGTCTGCTGCGGCGGGAGCAATATCTTTAAACAGAATACCCCCCTCCCGGATCATCTTGCCCAGTTCCTGGGTTGTCAGGACATGGTCAATCAGGGGAACGCCGTCACTGCTCAGTTCCTCTCTATGGGCTTCGAACTTTTTGGCCGTACAGGGCATGATGGATACCATGATCACGTCTTCTTCCGACTTGTTTTCGGTCTGGGCTACCAGCTTTTTGGAGAGGGAGCCCACCATGCCCTGGGGAGACATACAGCTGGAGACCTGGGGCAGCAGTTCCGGATGGAACTGTTCGGCATATTTCACCCAGGCGGGACAGCAGGAGGTAAACATGGTTGTTCTGTTTCCTGCCCGTTTTCTTTCCAGATACTCGTTGGTTTCTTCCAGAACAGTAAGGTCTGCTCCGAAGGATGTGTCATACACCTCTGAGAATCCCAGGTATTTGAGAGCGCTCATGATCTTACCCAGGGTCACGGCAGAGGCGGGCATATCAAACATTTCACCCAGTGAGGCCCGGACAGCCGGAGCGATCTGGGCAACAACTGTTTTGCTCTCATCCGCCAGAGCCTCCCAGACCTTGTCGGTTTCGCTTTTTACCACAATGGCACCGGTGGGACAGACCGCGGCACACTGACCGCAGTTGATGCAGTCCACATGAGCCAGGCTCTTGTTGAAGGCCGGTGTGACCACAACATCTTCCCCTCTGTAGGCAAAGTCGATGGCTCCCACACCCTGTATTTCATTACAGTAGCGGACACAGTCTCCGCACAGGACACATTTGTCGGGGTAGCGGAGAAGACTGGGAGACAGAAGGTCCGGTTCCCTGTGTTCTCTGGTTTTTTTGTAGGGAATCTCCTTGACTCCCAGATCGGCCGCCAGATCTTTGAGTTTACAGGCATTGGTCTTATCGCAGCTGGTACAGTTGGTCTCATGGTTGGCCAGGAGCAGTTCGATCAGGGTTTTTCTCATTTTTCTGAGTTTGGGAGTATGGGTTTTAATCACCATTCCGTCCCGGGGGGGGGTGGAACAGCTTGTATCAATACCCCGGCCTTCAATATCCACAATACAAAGACGGCAGGCTCCGTAGACACTCAGTTCGGAGTGGTAGCAGAATGTGGGCATTTCCACACCAGACTTTCTGATCAGAGCCAGAAGGTTTTTCTCTCCCTCAAGGGGGACACGTTTTCCGTTTATTGTTACGCTTGCTTGATTTTTCATATTCTTCCTCACACAGTTATGGCATCGAATCGGCAGGTTTCCACACAGGCGCCGCAGCGGATACATTTGGCATCATCAATCACATGAGCCTCTTTTCTGTTTCCGGAAATCGCATCCACAGGGCAGACTCTCACACAGGCGGTACAGCCCTTACAGGCTTCGGCAACAATGCTGTAGCTCACAAGGTCCTTACAGTTTCCTGTGGGGCAGGTCATCTCATCCACATGGGCATCCCATTCAGAGCGGAACTGCTGCAGGGTGGAAAGCACCGGAGCGGGAGCCGATTTTCCCAGTCCGCAGAGGGATGATTCGGCTACTGTTTCACACAGCTCTTCCAGAAGGGTCAGAGTTTCCTGACTCCCCCGTCCCTGGGCCACATCGTCAATCAGTTCCAGAATCTGACGGGTTCCTTCCCGGCAGGGAACACACTTTCCACAGCTTTCGGACTGGGTGAACTTCATAAAGAACCGGGCAATCTGCACCATACAGGTACTCTTGTTCATAACAACCAGTCCGCCGGAGCCGACCATGGCACCCACAGTTTTCAGGGAGTCAAAGTCCAGGGGAATGTCCAGATGCTCTTCAATCAGACAGCCTCCTGAGGGGCCTCCGATCTGTACGGCTTTGAAATCGTCATTATCGATCTCCCCTTTGGCATTGAGAACACCGCCGCCGATGTTGAAGATAATTTCCCTGAGGGTTGTTCCGAAGGGCACTTCGATCAGACCGGTATTGGCCACATGACCTGTAAGGGCAAAGGTCTTGGTTCCCGGAGATCCGGAAGTTCCGATATTTTTATAGACTTCCAGACCCATATTGAAGATAAGGGGAACACAGGCCAGGGTTTCCACATTGTTTACAACGGTCGGTTTTCCCCACAGTCCCTTTTCTGCCGTCCGGGGCGGTTTGACACGGGGCATTCCCCGGCGTCCCATGATACTTTCGGTCATGGCGCTGGCCTCACCGCAGACAAAGGCTCCCGCCCCTTCCATAACAAAGATGTCAAAATCGAAATCAGAACCGAAAATCCCTTTTCCCAGGTATCCCATCTCTCTGGCTTCTTCGATGGCTTTGTTGATTCTGTCTACAGCCAGGGGATATTCCATTCGGACATAAATCTGGCCTTCTGTGGCTTTACAGGCCTTGGCTGCAATGATCATCCCTTCCAGTACGGAGTGGGGATTCCCTTCCATGACAGAGCGGTCCATAAAGGCGCCGGGATCTCCCTCGTCACCGTTACATATGATGTATTTGGCATCACTGTCCTGCTTGAGAGCCAGTTCCCATTTTCTACCGGTGGCGAAACCGCCGCCTCCCCGGCCTCTGAGTCCTGATTCCTTCATCAGATCACAGACTTCCTGGGGATCTTTGTTGAGAATGATATCCGCGGCGGCCTTGTAGCCGTCGTTGTAGATGTAGTCGCCGATGTTCTCAGGATCGATGTTGCCGCACCCTTTCAGAACAGTTCTTTTCTGTCTTGTGTAGAAAGGAATCTCCTGCTGACTGCGGCAGCTGTCTCCTGTGGAAGGATCTTTGTAAAGGAGATTCTCAATGACCTCTCCCTGCAGGATCGTTTTCTCAATAATGTCTCTGGCATCCTCGGGTTTTACCTTGGTGTACAAAATGTTGTCGGGTTCGATGGTCACCAGAGGACCTACCTGACAGAAACCCTGACATCCGCTTTTGCTGAGCAGAAGGGGGTCTTTTCCTGTTTCAGGGAGTTCTTCCTTCAAAGTGAGGGTCAGGGGTATGTTTTTTTCTTCTATAATGGATGAGAGAGCGGCATGTACTTCCATGGCTCCATTGGCAATGCATCCGGTTCCGGCACAGATAACGATACTGTGGGAAAGGCATTCCTTTTTATTCTTTACATCTTCCTTGATTTGTTCCAGTACGACTGTTCCCATATCAGTCCTCCTTCGCTCTGTATTCGGCAATCAGTTCTTTCATCTGTTTTTTGGAAACCTGACCGTACACTTTGTCGTTGATGACCACAGCAGGGGCCAGGCCGCAGGCTCCCAGGCAGGAGACGGTTTCCAGAGTGAACAGAAGGTCGGGGGTGGTGTGGACCTTTTCTGAGAGATTCAGTTCTCTTTCGATTGTTTCGATCAGTCCGGAAGAACCCTTAACATGACAGGCTGTTCCGTCACAGACTTTGATGATATATTTTCCCTTGGGTTCAAGGGAGAAATGGCTGTAGAATGTGGCAATTCCGAAAACCCTGGCCGGTGAAATTCCAAGGCTGGTGGCAACAAAAGTCAGAATCTCTTCGGGCAGGTACCGGTATTCTTCCTGTACCTCCTGAAGGATGGGGATGATCTTTGAGGGCAGTCTGTCGTGTTTGTCCAGAATCTCACAGACTTTACTGAAATTATACAGCTTTTCTGCTGTCGGGCTTGGGGCAGGCATTTAACGCTCCTTTTATATCGATATACAGTTATCGATATAAAACTATCTTAAAGCGGAGCTGATGGCAATACCCTGTAAGAGAATTTCTGAGTTTTTTACCTGCGGTCCCGTAAAGGCTGCCCCTGTCTGCAACAGCCGGCAGAGGAGGATGTCAGAGAGTCAGAACAATCAGAAGGTCAGAGTGTCGCCGGTACTGAGTTTTGGACTTCTGAATCTGTCATGGAAAAGGGCAAGCACTTCAAAGTCCACACAGTGGAGGGGATAAAGGGCTTCAGGAGATTCCCTGAGGAAATAGTCCACTGTCTGACTGACGACCTGTGAATTGTCTTTCATCAGATGGAAGCCGCCGATAACGGCTCTCAGCCTCTGACCTGTGACCCTTTTGGCATACTCGCAGATATTGGTGATCCCCGAATGGGAGCAGCCTGTGATAACAACACAGCCTGTATCACTGCTGTAGACCAGAGCCGTATCATCTTTCATGGGATCATCCTTGTACATACCCTTTTCAAAGGAACTGACTCTGGGTATCTCACCCAGAAAATAGAGCCCGGGAACCATTTCAACAGGATCTTTCGAGAACAGAGGCTGAAAGTCCTTTTCCAGAGATTCTCTTACCGGATCGTCCAGCTTCTTTAGAGCATCAGGATGGAGAAGAACAGTCCTTTTGGTTTTGAAACGGTGATAGGGCAGACCGCCGGTATGATCCCAATGGTAGTGGGAAAGAGCAATCCAGTCGGTTTTGCCTATGGGCATCTTCAGGGCTTCCGCGTTCTCCCAGTACAGGCCGGATGAGCCTGTATCAAAGAGGATCTTCCGGCCGGATACCTCCAGGAACAGGGATAATCCCCATTCGGCACGGCAGGTTCTGGCTCCCCTGTGGCCCACCTGGTTTTCACAAAGCAGTGTCAGTTTCATACCTCTTCCTCCCGGATCAGTATGAATTATAGCCTATTATTCTGTACATGTATGCAGAGTCAGGTCATACTGAAATCAATTCCGGGAGGCGGAGGGCAGGCCCTTCTGGCTTCTTCCATAAGCCCGGCGTCAATGGGAATATTACGCACATGGGCCAGTTTCCGAGCGGAATTCCGGACCCAGAGATCCATAAGCCTTGTTTCCCCTTCCCGGATGGAAGGAAAGTCTTTCTTGAAAATCTGTTCCAGAATATCAAACCGGGCGGTCTCATAGGCGGCAACCGCGGCCAGGGAGATCAGCCTCTCCTCATTTCTGAGCTCAATTGCCAGTGAACTGTAGAAGTCCCAGGCTCCCGTATAGTTTTCCGTTCTAATGTAAAGACTCAGGATTTCTTCACACAGAGGGCGTCCCGGATCTCCGGAACACAACTGAAAAGCCCGGGTGTAATATTCAAGAGCCTTATCCTTCTGACCGGTCTCTCTGTAATAAACAGCTATATTCCGGCAGGCCAGCATGGTCTCTTCCATTTGAAGAGAGTCCTTCCACAGGGCAAGGGCCCGGTCCTTCCGGTCCTGTTCATAGAATAGAATACCCAGCATCACAAGAGGCCAGGGATTGTTGTCTCCCCTGCTGCAGGCCTCTTCCAGTATTCCGGCCCATTCAGTATCAACCATATAGGAGAGAGGCAGATCGCCGGCTCCCTTGTGGTGAAATCCTCTGCCCGCAAGGAGCTCCAACCAGTCCTGCTGTTCCTCATCCAGGGCTGATGCGGGGAATTCCATGCCCGGGGGACTTTTTCTGCCGTTCTGCATCATCTGTTCAAGAGATCCCCAGCCCGAGCCCTTTGACAGAATTTCCTCCACACTGTTCTCTCTTTGTCGGTAGAAAAAATCATGCCCTTTTTCTACCGCACTCTCATCCAGACGGGAAGTCACAAGCCGGCGCGTCCGGTCCCTTGCTTCTGTCCAGGAACCGGAAAGATCCTCATCCGATGCATCCAGACCGGAAAAATACTGTGTGAAGGTCCATTCGGCTCCGGCGGGCATCACCATGCCGTGGAGCTGGGTAGGAGCCATTCCTCCCTGGATCTCCAGATAATCACCTTCTCCCGGGAGGGAGAGAAAATCACACCAGTGACGCCCCCCTTTCTGCATGCCCCAGCAGAACATCTTCCGGTACCGGAGAAGGGGGGTGGACCGCTCGTAAAAGAGGGTGCCGTCTTTCTGAAGGGAGGCTTCCCAGGGACTTCTGCAGGCCGAGTCTGTCTGAAAAAAATACTCACTGGCAAAATCAAAATTTCCGGGGTAGCTGCCGTCTTTATCCGGCAGTGAGGGCAGATTCTGAAGAGTGGAGCGTCCGAAATGACAGGTGCTGTTCTCCTTTTCATTGGACTCGGGCTTTATATATATGACATCATCGGATTCGGAAAAAACCCGTGTCTCCTTTGTTTCGGGTACGGCGATATTGGTCCACCAGTACATGGGAACATCCGTGCCTGCCGCATTGACAATCCGCACATGGACTGCCAGTTCGGCCGCCCCCGGAGGCAGGTGAAAATCCATGGAAAAGTAGATCTTCCGGCAGCGTTCATATTCCCATGCCCTGAGGAACTCATGCCCCTGACTGTCCTTTACCCTGCCGAAGAACAGAGGAGAACAGGTCAGAGGGCTGTGACCGTAAATCCCGATATTCCACTCGATCCCTCCGGAAAACCAGGCATCCCGTGTTGCCAGATTGGCCGGCTGGAGAACAGGGTTCCGGAAAAGCAGTTCTTTTTTCAGCTTTTTGTGGTAGAGGGAAAGCAGCCTGCCCCCCATGGAGGGCAGAAAAAGGGCTTTCAGGTTCTCATTTTCCAGTATGACTGTATCCAGTTCCAGATCTTCTTTCTCTCTTGAATAGGAGTCCTGCATCAGATAGGGGAGAACCCGGAAACCCGTCTCGTAACCCAGATGGATTCTGTCTTCGTCCCTGAAGCTGCCGTCACC
>JAQQAM010000147.1 GCA_028532905.1 Spirochaetales bacterium | reverse complement strand
CTATCTCCGGATTAATCAGTTGGGAACGTGGCTCCATATCTTATATACTAGCAGATAATAAAGGATTCAGCCAGAACATCAGAACATAGAAAATCAGGGACTGTTCTTTACTTCTTCAATATAATTGTAGATGGTGTATCTGCTGACATTCAGCTCCCCGGCAAGGGTATCGGTGGAACCTTTGATGGAAAATATATTGTTTCCATTCAGAAAGCGGACCACCTCCAGATTATCTTTTTTGTCAAAATAACAGACAGGTTTTCCAATAGACTCAATGCCTTTGAGAATCATGATGTTCAGAAACTCCTGGGTATCCTGGGGCATTTCATCGTGACCGTTGATCCGCTCTTTTCCGGTGAACTGATCAATAAAATGCTGCAGCATATTCATGGCGCTCATATCCACATTAACACAGAGAGCTCCCTGCAGCTCATCCCCGTAATGAATGAGGACCGTCGTTGATTTCAGAGGTTTTCCGGATTTCGTGGCCGATTCATAATTGACCCGCATGGTTTCTCCCTTTTCCGTCATTTCTGAAACCATATCCTGAAGGAGCTGAGAGGCCACGGTTCCCGGTTCCCGGCTGGTAATGCCCCCTTCTCTGGCGATCAGAATCGGAGGATTCTGCTTGAAATCATAAAGAATAATCTCTCCCGCCCCCAGGGTTTTACCCACGGCTGTAACCACAGGGATATAGGATTGCAGGAGAACGGATGAATCATGAAAAGGCATTTGAAAACTCCCTTGCGCAAATGGTCAATTTGAATGGTAAAGACAGGACATATCTGCCCCGGTCTCACATCATTATATCAGAGTTTTTTCACTTTGCCAAAAATTAGAGTCGTTATCTTACAATTTTTTAATAAGCCTTGCAAATTCATTGTAAACCACACTATAATTGACTGATCTCTCAGTTAAAAAACTGAAGATATCCGCATAGAAAGGAGTGTTGCAGATGTCCGAATCATTAGCACTTATTGCCATTGGAGGAAACTCCCTGATATCAGACAAGGACCATATGACCGTTGAGGATCAGTACAATGCAGTCTGTCAAACAGCAGAACACATTGCCGATCTGGTTGAAACAGGCATGAAAGTCGTTGTTACCCATGGAAACGGTCCTCAGGTCGGTTTTATATTAAGACGGTCGGAGATTGCCAGAGAAGTGGCACATATGCATCCCGTTCCCCTGGTCAGCTGTGATGCTGATACCCAGGGAGCCATTGGCTATCAGGTACAGCAGGCCCTGGAAAATGAATTCCGGAAAAGGAAGATCAGGCTGTCTGCGGCAACCGTAGTGACCCAGGTGCTGGTGGACTCTGATGATCCGGCTTTTTCCAGACCCGCCAAACCCATCGGCCAGTTCTACACAGAAGACGAAGCGGCCCTTCTGAGGGAAGCTTATCCCGACTGGACCCTGGTTGAAGATGCAGGACGGGGATTCCGGCGAGTGGTGGCCTCCCCTCTTCCCAAAGAGATAATTGAACTGGGAGCCATCAAGGCTCTTCTGAATGAAGATATCTGTGTTATAGCTGCCGGAGGCGGCGGGATTCCTGTTGTGGAAAACAGGGATGGAATGCTGGAAGGTCGGGATGCGGTCATCGACAAGGATTTTGCCTCTGCTTTTCTATCCTACGAACTGGGTGCAGATATCTTTATCATTTCCACAGGTGTCAAAGAAGTCTGCCTTAATTTCGGAAAAACCGATCAGAAAACCCTGAATCAGATCAGCGCGGACCAGGCACGGCAGTATCTGGAAGAGGGCCATTTTGCACCGGGCAGCATGGCCCCCAAAATTCAGGCGGCTCTGGATTTTCTGGACAGAGGCGGCAAAGAGGTTATCATTACCAGCCCGGACAACATCAAGGATGCGGTGCAGGGCGGTTCGGGAACCCATATTAAAGGCTAGCCCCCCGGTCTTGTAGAGATCATCAGCCCCGAACGAATGGGGGCCCGGTCTTGCAGAGGTCATCGACCCCGGACGAATGGCAGCCCGGACATGTAGAGGTCATCGGCCCCGGACTTATTGCGGCCTGATATGGTTTTAATTAGTATATAGATACAGGAGAAGAAAATGGACAGAATAGGAATTGAAGAACGGATTAGAGATCTTTCCTGCCTGAGGGCAGAAAATATGTATCTCAATGACTTTTTGCTGACCTGGGATAAAACAGACGATGAAATTGCTGCTGTTTTTGAAGTGGCGGAAATTCTCAGGGGAATGAGAGAAAGCAATATTTCTCCCAGAGCTTTTGACAGCGGACTGGGAATTTCCCTTTTCAGAGATAATTCTACACGAACACGTTTCAGCTATGCCAGCGCTCTGAACCTTCTGGGTCTGAAAGATCAGGATCTGGACGAGGGTAAATCACAGATTGCCCATGGTGAAACTGTCAGAGAAACTGCCAATATGATCAGTTTTATGGCTGATGTTATCGGTATTAGAGACGATATGTACATCGGTAAGGGTCATACCTATATGAAAGAGGTGGCTCAGGCTGTGGAAGACGGATACAGAGACGGTGTTCTTGAGCAGCGCCCCACCCTGGTCAACCTGCAGTGTGATATAGACCACCCCACTCAGAGCATGGCTGATGCCCTTCACCTGATTAACCATTTCGGCGGAGTCGAGAATCTCAAGGGCAAGAAAATCGCCATGACATGGGCCTATTCTCCGTCTTACGGAAAACCCCTCTCCGTACCCCAGGGAATCATCGGGCTTATGACCCGCTTCGGTATGGATGTGACTCTGGCTCATCCCGAAGGATATGAAGTCATGCCCGAAGTTGAAACAGTGGCGGGTATAAATGCAGAAAAATCAGGGGGAACCTTTACCAAGACCAACTCCATGGCGGATGCCTTCAAGGATGCGGATATTGTGTATCCCAAGAGCTGGGCACCCTTCAGCGCCATGGAAAAACGGACTGATCTGTATGCTCAGGGAGATGATGCGGGCATCAAGGCTCTGGAGAAAGAACTGCTGGCTCAGAATGCCAACCACAAGGACTGGGAGTGTACCGAGGATCTGATGAAGACCACTAAAAACGGCGACGCCCTGTATATGCACTGTCTGCCTGCGGATATCACCGGAGTCAGCTGTGATCAGGGCGAAGTGGAAGCCTCCGTATTTGACCGTTACCGGGTACCTCTTTACAAGGAAGCCAGCTTCAAGCCCTATATCATTGCGGCTATGATCTTTACAAGCAAGTTCCGCAATCCTTCAGAAAAACTGATGGAAATGCTGAAAAGAGACAGAAACAGAATCCTCTGATTTCTGTCCCGCCGGTCACAATAAAGTAAATGATGAAGAGCAGGTCCTGTGATCTGCTCTTTTTTTTCTGTAGAATGTTATCATGAAAGATCAATCCCCCTGTCCCCTCTGCTCTTCAAATCAAACAGATGAATACTACGAAGACAGAAAGAGGCCCTACCGATTCTGCCCGCAGTGTGCTCTGGTATTTGTCCCTCCCTCAAGCCACCTCAGCGAGGAAGAAGAGAAAAAGGTCTATGATCTCCATGAAAATGATCCTGAGGACAGAGGATACAGACGTTTTCTCTCAAGACTGGCGGACCCTCTAAGCGAAAGAGTAACACCTGGCAGCCGGGGGTTGGACTTCGGTTGCGGCCCCGGTCCGGCACTGACCGCCATGCTGGAGGAAAGGGGATACCGGATGTCCCTGTTTGACAAATACTACCGAAATGATCCGGAGGTCCTGAACACCCTGTATGACTTTATCTGCACCACAGAAGTCGTAGAGCATCTCCGTTCTCCCGGAAAGGTTTTCGAAGAGCTGTTCAACCGGCTGGTTCCGGGGGGCTTATTAGCCGTTATGACAAAACTGGTGATTGACAAAGACGCCTTTTCAAAATGGCATTATATACAGGATCCGACCCATATCTGTTTCTTCAGCAGAGAAACCTTCGAATATATAGCCGGTCAATTCAATGGCCGGTGTGATTTTATCGGAAAGGATGTCATAATGATTCAAAAAAAGAGGGAACCGGGCTCTCTTTACAATTGACCACAATATTGTTATTTTTATATATATTATTATGTCAAATATACCCAATTTTTTTAAAGTCAGTGAGTCGGTTGCCACAGGCGCCCAGCCCCCTGTTGAGGGTTTGCAGGAACTTAAAGAGGCAGGTTATACCGCCGTATTGAATCTCTCACCCCGCAGTACTCCCAATTATCTTCCCCAGGAGGCGGAAATAGTTGAGTCCCAGGGAATGGATTATGTCCACTATCCTGTAGACTGCAGTCATCTGAAAAAAAATCACTACACCATGTTCTCAAAGATTATGCAGGGTTTTAGTGATGCCCGGGTTTTTATCCACTGCGGAGGCAATATTAAATCTTCCAACCTCATGCATATGTACAATGTCCTTGAATCGGATATGGATGAGAAGGATTCCTATAATGAACTACTCAAGGTACAGACCCCCGAAGAGAAATGGATCCGTTATTTCAGAGATTTTGGAATGAAAGGTCTCCCGGCCTGAGGGCAAGGCCCCCCGGAAAGTCTTGTCCTGAAGAGATTCAGGGGAAGTCTGTTTATTTGAGATCCCTTTGACAATACCCTATACTCTTTTATCATGTGGGTAGAGTATTTCGGAACGGCTATGTCCGTAATCATAGCCCTGTCTCTGATGCAGAAAAACATCAGATGGCTCAGAATTATTAATGCCGCGGGGGCTGCAGGATTCACAGCCTACGGCATCCTCATTGCAGCGGTGCCGGTCATCATTCTGAACAGCTTTATTGTTGTCATTGACCTGTGGTTTCTCTTTAAAATGAGAAACCAGGATGACCGGTTCGACTTTATCGATGTAGACGGTATGAAATCTCTCTATGTCCGGAAGTTTATAGAGTTTTATAAAGAAGATATCCTCACTTTTTTTCCCGGATTCAATCCGGAAGACCGGGAACAGGTGAAAGGCTGTCTCATCCTCAGAGATGTCATTCCTGTATCCATAATCCTGTACCGGCTGAAAGATAATAAGGAAACCGGGGAAATCCTGATAGACTACTCGGTTCCCAGTCATCGGGACAGAACCAATGCGGGTTATTTCTTTGATTATGTTCTGCGCCATGTTGAGCTGGGCTCAGTAAAACGGCTTCATGCCCGGGCGGAAAGCAGCAGCCATCAGAAATACCTGAAACATATGGGCTTTATAGCCGCTGGTGATGAATCCCTGCTGCCCGCTGACTATGAGCGGGTATTAAACTAAAAAGAGGCTGACTCATCAGCCCAGAGAATCGACAGCATCCTCCAGCTCCTGCCGGCTTATACCGTAGTGGTTCAGTCTGGCCAGAAACTGTTTTGCATTGCCGTAACCGATTCTGAGAATCTGTCCCAGCTCTTCCCGCCGCTCTCTGGAACCGGCGGCGCCGCTTAAACCGTAATAATCCATATCGGCCAAAGTAAAGGTTTCGGTTTCTTCCACCATTTTAAAACGGGCTTTTTCCAGAGCAGCCCGAATGGCCTCGGGGCTGGCATTCTCCACACCGATATTATCCTTTTTTGTTCCCTCTTTCCGGGAAATATAGGCATGTTTGACATCAGGGACAGCTTTTTCTATGGTCTCTCTGATATTCTGGCCGGCATGATCTGGATCTGTCAGAACAATGACTCCCACACGTTCACTGGCAAAACGGATTTTCTCCAGGGTCTTTTTTGATTTAACGGCAAACCCGTGAACCGGAAGAACCTCTGCCTCCACAGCCTTCTTTACAGCGTCCACATCGTCAACACCTTCCACAACGATCAGTTCCTGTATTTTCAACATTTCAAGTTTCCTTTACCCTGGTCTGCAGCCTTCTGTCTGCAGATCTTTTTTTCCAGAATTACAAGCTCAAATCCCTCTTCCGGAATATAGCGGATTTCACGATCTCTGTAACCGATGGAGTGATAAAATCCAAGATTATCCTCAGCCCAGCGGGGTGTATCCAGTCCCCAGAGGCAGATGGCCGGATTCTGCTGCTCCAGAAGAGCAAAGACCCGCCGTCCCAGACCTTTTCCCTGGGCATCGGGATGAATAAAAACACGGTTGACCCATCCGGACCCGTCTTTTTTAATGGTGAAATAGAGGCCGCCGAGTATGGTATTTCCTGCACAGATTTTGAAAAGAGATGCCCCGCTGAGAGCCTTCCGGTGCCAGGGGATGCTGTCAAATCCGGAGGGACCTCCCGGTTCAAAGGGGGACATTCTGGAAGAGTGTTCAATAAAAGCGTATTCGGAGATTTTCACAAGCTGAGGCAGTTCATGTTCAGATGCCGGCAGCAGCTCCACCCCTTCAGGATTCAGCTGATCCGGATTCAAAGGGAACCCATTCATACCAGTCTCTTATACCCAGCGTTTCGGCCCATAAATCTGTACGCTTCCTGTCATCAGCAGGATGGTCTTCCCTGATTTCCAGTGTAGCCTCAAAAAGCCTGCCGATTTTCCTGCTTTGAGGAAGGTTGTCGACACGCTCCATAAAAGATGTTCCGATGAGGCGGTCCAGCATTTTCAGATAGACCGCATTCATAATCAGAGACGCATCATAGACGGTGCGGGGACTGTAAAGCTTTACATCTTCTCTCTGAGCGGCCATAAAGTCACTGAACTGCTGCTCCAGCACCAGCATCTGTGCTTCTTTCAGATCAGGCATCTCTTCTGAAATGGCTTTCTGAATATAAATATCACCGGGCTGGCTGATAAGCTGATTGACAACCCCGAATATCCAGGCCTTTACAATCTCATCTTCATTGAGGGCTTTCACCAGATCCGGCCGGTCACCGGCATCCAGAGCCAGACGCATCTTGGCATTGTTGAAATGGCTGCTCCCGGAAGAGGGAATCAGTCTGCTCTTCTCCTCCTCCCGGAACATTCTTATTATCTGATAGCACTTGCAGGCGATCAGATGCTGTCCTTCAGGATCCTTGAACCCTTCGGATATATATATAATGTGGGCTTCATCAGCCCCTGCAGCCGGTCGTGTTTCCACCATGCTGGGCATACCGGATGCCTGAACCCATTGAACGGGCTTACCTGTCTCCTGCTCTACCCTCCCGGATAGAGCTTCGACAGAATCAAGTATTGTCAGATTCATTAATCCTCTTTTACCGCCACCTTGAACCGTTTGATCTTCTTGGTAGTGGTCATTTCCATTGCTTCGTCGAGTATATGAAATTGACCGATTTTCTGGTAGGGCTTGAGAGTGGAATTCACCTCATTTATGACAGTCTGGAAATGCTCCCTGCTCTTATCCTCAGCTTCCTGGTTGGGATAGATAAGGGCTTCAATACCCTCTGTCTTCATTTTGGCATCCAGAACATACCCTCTGATCAGGATCTGTTCAATTTCATCGTACAGCTGGAACTTGTCTTCAATTTCTTCGGGGAATACATTTTTGCCTCCCTCCGTAACAATCATGGACTTGGCCCGGCCGGTAAGGTACAGATAGTTATCATCATCCAGATATCCCACATCCCCGGTTTTGAAGAACCCGTCTTCAGTGAACACTTCGGCCGTAGCCTCCTCATTCTTGTAGTACCCCTGCATGACCATGGAGCCCTTGAGAGCAATCTCTCCGCAGCCGTTCTCATCGGGATCAAGAATAATGGTCTCTGTACCGGGAATCATTTTACCTACTGACGCTTCCTTGTACGCCTCTTTGGGATTCAGAGCAACAATAGGAGATGTTTCGGTCAGACCGTAGCCCTGAACAAAGTCGATTCCCAGCTGATTGAACATCTTGAAAGTGGATTCAGGCAGGGGACCGCCGCCGCAGATACACACTCTGTTTGTATCCAGTGAGAGTTTTGCCAGAATCCCATTGAACATCTTCTTACCGGGATTCACACCGGTATACTTTTTAATGACACCGCTGACCCACATCAGAGAGCGGATCAGGCCGTAAACAACGGGTCCCTTCTCTTTGATTCCCTTCATAAGTCCCTTGATCAGCTTGTTGAACAGCATGGGAACGCCCAGGAACATGGTAACCTTGCCCTGTTTCAGATCCTTAAGGATCTGACCGATGGCCAGATGTTTGGCAAAGACAACTTCTGATCCCACACAGAGGGATTCAATAAAGACAGCCAGCATGGAATAGGAGTGATGGAGGGGCAGAAGAGCATAAAACACATCTGTATGGAAAATATTCATATGCGCCTGTGCCTGATAGGCATCGCTTATAAAGTTGGAATGGGTCAGCATGACTCCCTTAGAGACTCCCGTTGTCCCTGAGGTGAACAGAATCGCCGCCAGGTCATTCTCAGAGGGAAGTTCTATGGCAGCATTGCCTTCAAAATCGATATCCAGTATATAATTCTCTTTCTTGGGGGACAGAGAAACAAGAGCTTTCAGTTTCTTTTCCTTGAAATGGTCGAACTTCTCTTCATCACAGAAAAGAATATCCACATCGGCCATCTCCATAAGCCCTTCCACTTCTTTATCTTTGAGACCGTAATCCATGGGAGCCACAACAGCTCCGGCAAACAGAACGGCCAGGTAGGCCAGACCCCATTCAGGAGAGTTTTTTCCGGTAACCCCCACACGGTCTCCCTTTTGAACTCCCAGGGAGTGAAGATACTGTCCCAGCATTTTTGATTTTGCCAGAACTTCATTGTAGTTCAGTTCCAGAAGTTCAGGAGCATACGATGTAAAGGCTCTGCGTTCGCCGTAGCGATCTGCGGTGATCTCAAGGACTTCGGGAAGAGTCGGCCACTCACCGTTGAAAAACTTCCCCTTATAGTCTGCCAGAAAATCCCAGGGTGTCTGATTCATATTTTGATCTCCTATACAAGTGACTCTGCTGTTTTCAGCAGTAAAAAAGCTTAAAAGAGTATTCTATTCCATCAGAATAGAAATGAAAAGTAAAATAATTTATACGGTTATGTGAGTTCCGTATTAAACAAACTTATGGTTTCATTATATCTGCTCCTGACATAAAATAGGGAGAGGACTGTCTAATGTTACAGAATTTTAACAACCGGCTATAATTAGAAGGAGATGCCATGATCAGCAAAGCTATTTTCGGAAGAACAGGACACAACAGCACAAGAACTCTCTTTGGAGCCGCCTCTCTGGCACAAGTGAGTCAGGCCGATGCCGACCGGACCCTCGACCTTCTCTTCCAGTACGGAATCAACCATATTGATACGGCTGCCAGCTACGGGGAAGCCGAACTCCGGATCGGTCCCTGGATGCCCCGGCACAGGGACAAATTTTTCCTGGCCACAAAAACAGAGAAAAGAACCTATAAAGAAGCCATGGCAGAACTGGAAAACTCCAGAAAAAGACTGCAGAGTGATGTGATTGATCTGTGGCAGATGCATGTTCTGGTGGATGAAGAAGGCTGGCAGACCGCCTTCGGTCCCGATGGAGCCCTGAAGGCATTTATTGAGGCCAAAGAGAAGGGATGGGTCCGTTATCTGGGAGTCACCGGACACGGCGTTCAGGCCCCCGACTTCCATAAGCGCAGCCTGGAAGCCTACCCCTTTGATTCCGTCCTCCTCCCCTGGAACTACCCCATGAGCCTGAACCGGGAATACAGCCTCCGTTTCCGTGAACTCACAGAAATCTGCAGAGAAAAAGAAGTGGTGGTTCAAACCATCAAAGGAATCTGCCGCCGTCCCTGGCCCGAGGGAAAAAAGAACCGTGCCACCTGGTATGAACCTCTTGAGGAACAGGAGGACATCAATACAGCTGTAGCCTATATTCTGAAAGATCCGCAGTTTTTCCTGAACACTGCCGGTGATATTGATGTGCTTCCCAGAGTACTGAAGGCGGCTTCTGATTTCTGTGACGGAAAGATTGTCCCCCCCGGAGATGATAAGATGGCACGCCTATTAAAAGAGAAGGCTATGACCCCTCTGTTTCACTCCTGATCCGGTACTTCCATCAGGGCATGCTGCTCCTCAATATGAAAAAAGCTCACTGCTGAAGTCAGGTTTTCTGATTTCTTTTTCAGCTCTTCCGCCATGGCGGCTATCTGCTCACTGGAGCTGGCATTGGCCTGGATGACCTTGTCCATCTGCAGCAGAGCCGTATTGACCTGATGAGCTCCTGTGGCCTGCTCCTTGCTGCCTTCCAGGATTTCCTCGGCAATCTGAGCCGACTTCTTGATGGCGGGAACCATGTTTTCCATCATCTCTCTGGTATGGTCAGCCTTCTTTGTGCTTTCTGATGATACCTGGGTAATATCATTGGCTGCCTCCTGGCTGTGCTCAGCCAGTTTACGGACCTCAGAAGCCACAACGGCAAATCCCTTACCCGCCTCACCGGCTCTGGCCGCTTCTATGGCGGCATTCAGAGCCAGGAGATTGGTGTTTCTGGCAATTTCCTCAATAATCCCTATTTTATTTGAAATGAACTTCATGGATTCCACCGCTTCCTGAACAGCCTGCCCGCTGGAATCGGCATCGTCAGCAGCCTGGTTGATAATGGAATTGGATTCCATGGAGTGGTCTGTATTCTGCTGAATATTGGCTGACAGCTGTTCCATGGATGCAGAGATCTCCTCCGCACTGCTGGCCTGCTCGCTGGCTCCCGCTGCTACCTGGCTGGAAGCATCACTTACCTCCACCGCGCTGCTGTTAATCAAAATGGCAGCTTCTGAGATTTCACTGATAATAGACCTGAGCCGCAGAATCATATCATTGAAAGCCTCTGCCAGGGCTCCGGTCTCATCAGTGGTATTAACATGTATCTCATGGGATAAGTCCCCTTCAGAGATAAGCCTGGCCTCTTCTGACAGATAAACCACAGGCCGGGCTATCATTCTGCCCACATACAGAGAGAGAATTGCGGCGATAAGGATAACAGCCAGGTCGGCGAAGATGATGATATTCCGGGTCCGGTTCAAGGCGGTCAGCAGAGCTTCCTTTTCATGGAGAATAAGGGCATCAATATCATCCACATAGTTTCCGGTTCCGATACACCAGTCCCACGGCTCAAAATAGGCTGTGTAGGATCGTTTCGGAGCCGGTTCCGTTTCTCCCGGCCGGGGGAAATAATATTCGGTAAACCCGGTACCGGCTTTGGCAGCCCCAATAAGGTCCCGGATCAGATAATTCCCGAAGGCATCCTGCAGATCCCAGCGGCTGGTGCCTTCCACATCCTGCCCCAGCATAACCACGGTAGTTCCCGCTGAATCATAGACAAAAACATATCCATCCTCACCGTAGTGCAGATCCCGGAGATAGGCTTTTGCCTGTTCCATCGCCTGTTCTTCCCCCAGAACAGAACGCCTGCTGTAGCTGTGTTCCACTATGGAGAGAGACAGGGTCACCAGGTTTTCCGACATTCTGTCGAATTCTGTCCGCATATTCGCTTCAAGAGTCTCAAGGCTCTGATCGCCCTGATTTCTGATCTGAAAAATCGAGACAAGACTCATGGTAACACCAAGCAAAAGGAGACAGGTTATGACTAATGTGATGATTTTATTCTGGATTTTCTTCATGACGACCTCCACTCTGCGGGAAAGGCCAGCTGCCGGATCTTTGTAATCCTTGAATAAAATTATAATAAATGTAGCCTTCGATTGCCAATCAGAAAAAATCCCGGGGCGACGATGCGAATGGATGGACGGGCAGAGGGAAGGAGGGATGGCGGGACAGAGACATAAAAAAAACCGCTCAGCCCTGAAAGGCTTAAGCGGTTTTCCTTACAAATCCGATATAAATCAGTCTTTGCTCTTAATTCCGTATTTTCTGTTGAATCTCTCAACACGACCAGCGGTATCTACCAGTTTCTGTTTTCCTGTGTAAAAAGGGTGACAGGCGCTGCAAATTTCAACTTCCATATCACCATGGGTAGAACGGGTCTCAATAACGTTTCCGCAGGCGCACTTAACAGTTGCATCCACGTAATTAGGATGAATTCCTTCTTTCATAATCATTGTCCTCCGTCGGCTCTCCGTTTCAAAGAGCCTTATATAGTCCTAGGCCGAATTCATCGACTTCAGGAACGCCTCATTATTCTTGGTTTTACGCATCTTGTCAACTATCATTTCGGTACATTCCATGTCATCCATGGGATTCATAACCTTTCTGAGAAGCCACATTTTGTTAAGTTCTTCATTTGTAAGGAGTAGATCCTCTTTTCTGGTACCCGATTTCTTGATGTTGATAGCCGGGAAAACTCTCTTGTCTGCCAGCTTTCTGTCCAGAACAAGCTCCATATTACCGGTTCCCTTGAACTCTTCAAAGATAACCTCGTCCATACGGCTTCCCGTCTCGATCAGGGCTGTGGCCACAATGGTCAGGCTGCCTCCGTTTTCAATATTACGGGCGGCACCGAAAAATCTTTTGGGTCTGTGCAGAGCATTGGAGTCCACACCACCGGACAGAATCTTTCCTGAAGTGGGTACGGTCTGGTTGTAGGCACGGGCCAGTCTGGTAATAGAGTCCAGGAGGATGACAACATCCTTTTTATGCTCCACAAGGCGTCTGGCTTTTTCCAGAACCATCTCGGCCACCTGTACATGCCGGCTGGCCTGTTCGTCAAAGGTGGAGGCGATAACCTCACCCTGGACGCTTCTTTTCATATCCGTTACCTCTTCAGGCCGCTCATCAATCAGCAGAACGATCAGCTGCACACCGGGATGATTCTCGGTAATGGCATTGGCAATCTTCTGCAAGATGATTGTTTTACCCGAACGGGGAGGCGATACGATAAGACCCCTCTGACCCATACCGATGGGGCAGAACAGGTTGATCATTCTGGTGGAGGGGTCGGGAACCTTGGTCTCCATATTCAAACGCTGTGTGGGATACAGGGGAGTCAGATTCTCAAAGGAGACTCTGGTCTGTGCCACATCGGGCTCATCAAAGTTGACGCTCACAACCCGGAGCATGGCAAAAAAGCGCTCACCCTCTTTGGGAGAACGGATCTGACCGTAAACGGTATCACCGGTTTTCAGATTGAACAATCTGATCTGTGAGGGAGAGATGTAGATATCATCGCTTCCGGGAAGATAAGAGTTCTGGGGAGAACGGAGAAAACCATATCCGTCGGGAAGGATTTCCAGGGAACCATAGGCGTAAATAACACCGTTCCGGTTCTCGATATGAGCCTTGAGAACGGCAAAAATAACTTCCTGTTTTTTCAGGGTGATCAGATCATCCCGTCCCAGATCCATTCCCTCTGCAAATTTTCTCAGATCGGGCATGGTCATGACAGACAGATCATTGATGGTCAGAGTGGGCTGATCAGGTGTGGGCAGAGGCTGATTTTTCATCTGCCGTGCCAGATCATTCCTTCTGTTCTTTCCGTTCTTTCTTTTGTTGTATGAATTATTTCTCCGGCCGGAACCGCCGTCGTTTTTCTGGGAATCTTTGCGGGGAGCTTTCTCTGTTTCCTCTTTTGTTTCAACAGATCCGGTGGACTCTTCAGACCTATCATCCCCTTTCCCTTCGGATTTCTGTTCTGCTTTTGCCTCTCCGGTGCCGGATTCAGCAGATTCTGCTGAAGGAAGGTCTGTGCTTTTTTCCTCAGCTTTCTGCTCACCGGCTGCCTTGTCGGTCTCTTCCGGTTTATCCGAATCGGCTTTCTTTTTTCTGCTTCTCACAGGCTTAGGGGCAGGTTTTTCATCACCTGAAT
>JAQQAM010000146.1 GCA_028532905.1 Spirochaetales bacterium | reverse complement strand
GAGGCGAGACCGCTTCTTTTATCACCGAGTGGGGAAAGGCAATGCCGCTGCCCACCATTGTTGTCGCTTCGGTTTCCCGTTTCAGGCATTCCGACAGGATGAGTTCTCTGAAATCAACTGTTTCACTGCTGAAAAAGGTCTCCACCATCTCCTTGAGTATGGATTCCTTATCCTGCAGGGTTGTTTCCATGGATCTGCTTAAATCAATCATAAAACACGCTCCGGGTGTAACATTAGTTACATTATAGACCAATCTTTCGGTTTCCCTGAAGGATAAAGATAAAATCGCATTGACCCGGATCTCTTTAATTAGGTATTGTGATACCGAAATAAGGAATAAGCCTGGTTTGAACCTGTGTGCAGCCCTTAAGAGCAGTTGAATATTACAGGGAGGAACAATATGAATCATCTTATCAATATATCCGAAGCCGCATCACTGGGATTCCATGGTCTGGCTCTGATTGCCGCTGAGGCTCCCCGCCGTCTGAACGTCCGGGTTGTGGCTGAAAAACTGCATGCCTCCGAGGCGCATCTGGCCAAGGTGTTCCAGTCTCTCAGCAAAGGGGGGCTGGTCTCTTCCCAGAGGGGACCCTCAGGCGGATTCATCCTCAACAAGCCGGCACAGGAGATCTCTTTTCTGGAAGTCTATGAGATCATCGAGTCGCCGGTTCATCTTACTGATTGCCCTTTGGGCTACACCCAGTGCGGCTTTCATGCCTGCATCTTTGAGCAGAAACTGAACAAAATCAGCCGGGAGATTCTGAATATGTTTGAGGCCATAAAGCTCAGCCATTTTTCAAATCCTGCAGATAGAGGAACAGAAGAAAATAAAGACGGGGCTCAGCCCCTGGAGGTACAGAAATGAGTTCTTTCAGCAGTGAAGACACATTATATAAAATCATCACCCATTACCCTGAGACCATTCCGGTTTTTGTTTCCAACGGGTTTCCCCAGATGAATGATAAAGAGAAACGGGAGAAGTTTGCCAGAACCATCAGCCTGGAATCGGCTCTGATGCTCAAACAGCTGGATCTGAAGATATTCAGCGGCCTTCTGGAAGAAGCCATTACTCAGAAAAACGGCTCAGTGGATGCCACTTTAAATGAGGCGGAGACCAAGGATGATGAAGAAGCTCTCAATGTGGTGGGACTCCTTCCCTGTCCGGTCAGACTGCCCCTTCTGGAACAATTTAATGCCTTTAATGAAGAGTATAAAAAGAGCCATAGCATCCATATCAACCATGAGCTGAAAGCCGCCTCCATGGGGCTGGACTGGGTTCAGGAAAACCTGGAGGGTGTGACCGAAGCGGATAAACTTCCCGACCTGTTCCTCTCCGCCGGATTCGACATGTTTTTCGATGAACAGAAAATCGGGAAGTTTAAAAAGGCCGGAGTCTTTGAAGACACAACCGGGCTGCCTGAGTTCAACAGCCTCTTTGACGGGCTCGATCTGAAAGATCCCCGGGGGCATTATGGAATGATCTCTGTGGTGCCTGCCGTTTTCCTGATCAATCTGCAGGTATTGGGAGACCGCCCGGTTCCCCGGAGCTGGGAGGATGTTCTGGCTCCCGAGTTTGAAAAACGGGTCTCCCTTCCGGTGGGTGACTTTGACCTGTTCAACGGCATACTGCTGAATATTCACAAGGTCTACGGAGACGAGGGAGTCCGCAAACTGGGGCGGAGTCTGCTGGAGTCCATGCACCCCTCCCAGATGGTGAAATCCAACAAGAGTAAAAATGAGAAACCCATCGTTACCATCATGCCCTATTTTTTTACCAAAATGGTAAAGGAAGGGGGCGGTATGGAAGCGGTATGGCCCGAGGACGGAGCCATTATCAGTCCCATTTTTATGCTGAGTAAAAAACAGAAGATCGAAAAACTGCAGCCGGTTATAGATTTCTTCGCCTCCAGAGAGGTGGGAGAAGTACTGGCCCATAACGGCCTTTTTCCCACGGTTCATCCCGAAGTGGACAATAGAATCCCTGCTTCCAATACATTTATGTGGCTGGGTTGGGACTACATCTACAGCAACGACATTGCCAGTCTGATCACCCACTGTGAAACCATCTTCAATGAGACTGTGGAGCTGGCGAAAACGAAGGAGGCTGTATGAACCTTGTCACCATTTCCGGTCCCCCCTCATCGGGCAAGACCTCTGTTATATTGAAGACCATCGATTCCCTGAAGGCCCGGGGCCTGAAAGTGGGGGTCGCCAAGTTCGATTGTCTGTATACGGACGATGACAAACTCTATGAGAAGGCGGGAATCCCCGTGCAGAAGGGCCTTTCCGGAGCCCTCTGCCCGGACCACTATTTTGTGAGCAATATCGAAGAGGTGACCCAGTGGGGACTAAAAGAGGGGCTGGATGTGCTCATCTCCGAGTCCGCCGGACTCTGTAACCGCTGTTCCCCCTATATAAAGGATATAAAGGCGGTCTGTGTTATTGATAACCTGAGCGGGATCAACACCCCCAAAAAGATCGGGCCCATGCTCAAGTCCGCAGATATCGTGGTCATCACCAAGGGGGATATTGTCTCTCAGGCGGAGCGGGAAGTTTTTGCCAGCCGGGTGAATATGGTGAACCCTTCGGCTGTGATCATGAATATCAACGGACTCACAGGGCAGGGGAGTTATGAGCTCAGTACTCTGCTGCACGACGGTGAGGATGATCTGAAGACCCTGGTGGGTAAGAAGCTCCGCTTCTCCATGCCTTCGGCCCTCTGCTCCTATTGTCTGGGAGAGACCCGGATCGGCGAAAGCTACCAGATGGGAAATGTCCGTAAAATGAATCTGCCCTCAGGCCTCGACGCTGAAAAACGCCAGGGCTCTCAATGAGTGCTGGTAGGACAAGGAAGACTAAAAAATGATAAAAAAAGAGATTCTTGAACACAGAACCATCGGGGAGATCCTGAAGGACTACCCCTTTACTGATTCCTTCTTTAAAAACAATGGACTGGAAATAGCCGGGGCTGAGTCGCTGAACTGGGCCTCGTATTTTGAATCCATAGATGAAGAGGAGCGGGAAGACCGGGCTCTGGAACCCGATCAGCTTATTTCCCAGTTGGCCGAGTTTATAAACCAAATGCTGGAGTTTCTGGACGAAGGGCAGCAGGTTCATTCCCTGACCATCCTCCCGGGTACAGACAAATCGGGACAGCCTGAAGGATTTGACGAGTTTGTGGTCCGCACTGGGGAAGTTATCTCCATTGTAGGACCCACGGGTTCCGGGAAAAGCCGGCTTCTGGGAGACATCGAGTGGGTCGCCCGGAAGGATACTCCCACCGGGCGGGAAATTCTGATCAACGATGATGTTCCCGATACCTCCTGGCGTTTTTCGGGAGCCAAGAAACTGGTGGCCCAGCTGTCTCAGAATATGAACTTTGTCATGGACCTGAGCGTAGAGGAATTTGTGGAACTCCATGCCGAAAGCCGGATGGTGGAGAATCGCGGCGAGGTTGTGAAGCGGATCATCGACGAGGCCAATGACCTGGCGGGAGAGCAGTTTAAGCCCGACACCCCCATTACCAGTCTTTCCGGCGGTCAGTCCCGGGCTCTGATGATTGCGGACACCGCCTTTCTCAGTCAGTCCCCCATCATTCTGATCGATGAGATTGAAAACGCCGGGATCGACCGGAAACGGGCTCTGGAGCTTCTGATCCGTCAGGAGAAGATTGTTCTGATGGCTACACATGATCCGGTTCTGGCCCTGAGCGGGGACAGACGAATCGTCATCAAAAACGGCGGTATCGCAAAGATCATCGAAACCACCGAAGAGGAGCGTTCCATCCTGAGTCATCTGGAAGAACTGGACCGGACCCTCCTCAGCTACAGAACCCGCCTCAGACAGGGTGAAAGTCTGATTGATTAGTAACAAACCGGTCTGACTGCTGCCTTCTCCAACCTTTCGGAGCTGCCGACAGCAAAGACCGGAATTAATTCTGTTTATATACGATAGGCCAGCCCTGAGAGGCTCGCCGAAACAAGGAGTTCATAATGCACGACGGATGTTCAGGTAGTTTTACCGACGGAAAACAGGTTGTAGATAAAATCAGGATGATGGGCTTTGCCGATCAGTTTATGCCCATGCCCATGACCGTGGCCTGCCGGGTCTGTGACAAGGATTTTGAAATGGAAACCTTTGAAGCCAAATGCCCTGCCTGCGGAGCGGTTCACGGCGTCACCCCCTGCCATGCCTTTGATCCGGCCAATGTGATGAGTGCCGGAAAAGGATACTGATTCTCTTTTTTGTCTGACGGGCGGCCTTTCGGGCTGTCCGCTTGTATCCTCTTTTCCCCCTCCCTGATTCCGGCTCTGCTTCATCGCGCTGCCGGGGGAGGGGGGAGGATGCCGCTTCCATCCCGGCCGCAGGGTCGTTGACTGGTTGGAAGATGTCTGACCTGGGTCTGTAGATTTTTATTTCTCATTATCAAGATGATAAACTTCGTTTATACCAGCCTGAATAATCTCCAGTTTCCTGCGGAACAGTAGGGAAGCTTCCTCTTTGTCAGAGCCCTCCTGTAGAATCGTAATAAGGGTATCCTTCAATGCCGATGACAACAGGCTCATAATGTTTTTCTGATCTTCTTCAGGAAGCCGGGTCAAGCCGGCTCTCTCCCAGAATTCCCTGAACATATGGCCCTGTGAGACTTTTTGTGTCAGCTCCTCATTGAAAATAGTCATGGAGCGGGGACTCTTGCTGATCTGGTTCAACATCTGAAGTCTGACGGATGCTTTCTGCTGCCGCAGGTCGGAAATCTCTTTGCCGAAAATGAAGTAGATCAGATCAAAAACAGTGGCCGACTCATTCAGCTCGGAATCCTGTATTTCCTTTTCCTGATGTCTGGATACGGATATCAGGTAGCGCAGCAGATCTTCCTTGTCATCAAAATACTGGTAGAAGCTGCCTCTGGGGATGCCGGCAGCCTCTACGATCTTTTTTATAGAGACTTTTTCCAGAGGAACTTCCGTATATTCTGTTATGGACGCCTGGAGAACTCTTTCTCTTTTATCATCATCAAGGTTAAAAAACGTATCTTTGGGCATGCTTCTCTTTCTCAGCTTATATATTTGTTTTTCAGCTTATCATAATTCTCCGGTTTTTTTGAGAAGGGACAGACACTGATGCAAACAGCACAGCCCATGGTGGCGGAAAAGGATGTAAAACACTTTTCTCTATCGTAATTCTCACAGCGGTCCTTCAGCCCTTCATATTTCAAGGTTGTCCGGGGTGTGTCGTATATACAGGACACCGGACAGGACCGGGCACAGCTGCCGCAGCGGGCACAGAAGTTCTCTACCCAGTCATGCCTGTCTGAGTCCGTATAGTCAAACAGTTCTTCTTCCAGAAAAATGGGAGAGATACGGCAGCGGGGACCGAATTCCCTGGTTATAAGCAGACCGTTGCGGCCTATAGCTCCCAGACCGGCATTACGAGCCAGGGGAACCGTATCCACCAGACCTCCCAGGGGATGATTGGCCATGCAGTTGATCCCGTATTTATCTCTTAACCACCGGGCTATATCATTGGTGGCGATACCCAGGGAGTTGTAAACTTTAATCACCTCCATACCGGCATCTATTTCTGGAGCTTTCTCAATGGCGGACTTATCCATTTCCTGTATAAACACAAGAGCATAACGAAAGGGGACAGCCTTGTTTTTAAATACATATTCTTCAGGCAGTCTGGTAAAGCCCGGCACAGCTCTGTGATTATCCCAGGCGTATCTTTTCAGATCTTCCCAGATCTCTGCCTTTTTCACACTGTCTATTACCGGGGTCCGGGTCTTCCCGGCTGGATTATTCTGCCCCTTTAGATAGGGTTTCATGTCGCTGAAGTTCCTGTTTATATTCCGCTTCATACTGGGCATAATTGTGGCGAAAGTCTTTATCAGCCGTATCTTGTCTTTCCCGCTGAAACAGTCATTCATTCTTTTTATACGGCTCTGAACGGCACCCGGCTTCTCTTTGTATTCAGGGGAT
>JAQQAM010000145.1 GCA_028532905.1 Spirochaetales bacterium | reverse complement strand
GGATTTCCTCCTGTCTGTGGATGATATGGAAGTATCATACAGGGCCGGAGCGGACGCCTGTCTGCTGATAGCCTCACTCCTTGACCGGAACACACTGACAGCGATGCACAGACGCTGTGAAGAGCTGGGGATGGCTGCTCTTGTGGAACTCCATTCACCTGAGGATATAGAGAAAGCAGAAGCCCTGAAACCTTCCCTGGTGGGCATCAACTGCCGGAATCTGAAAAACTTTAAAATCTATCCCCTGCAGCCTCTAAAAATAAGAAGTATGATCAGCTGGGACTGCCGGGTTGTCTATGAGTCGGGTATTCTGACAAAAGAGGACGGCGCATTTGCCTGGAATGCCGGTTTTGCGGGACTTCTGGTAGGAGAAGGGGTTGTCCGCAATCCATCACTGATTGGTGAACTGAAACAGATTATTGCATCTCCGGCGGCCTCAGACAGGTCTCCCTGGTCCAGACTGTGTGCCCGATGGAAGGGTAAGAAACCATTTGTCAAAATCTGCGGCCTGACAAACCGGGAGGATTTTGATCAGGCTGTCTCTCTGGGAGCTGATCTGTGCGGATTTATTCTGGCTGAATCTCCCCGGAAAACAGATCCTGATTTTATCCGCTCTCTTCCAAAGTCCCGTGCTCTGAAAGTCGGAGTGGTAGTCCTGGAAGAAGGAGCCGATCTGCCGGCGGAAATCGGAGCCCTTCTGGAGGACGGATCTTTGGATCTGATTCAGTTTCACGGCAGTGAAGATCCCGGCATGCTTCACAGATATGAAGGCTACAAGGCTCTTCGCATCCGCAGTGCAGAAGATCTGGACAGGATGGACGATTACTACCCCCGTCCCTGTCTGATCGATGCGTTTTCTGCCCATCAGGCGGGAGGAACAGGGAAACAGATTTCTCCTGAACTGGTCTCAATGGCCAGGGACAAAGGGGAACTTTGGCTGGCCGGAGGCTTGAACTCTCAGAACATCGCCGAGGTTCTGCACAGCTTTCAACCTGACCTGGTGGATCTGTCCAGCGGACTGGAAGCCCGGCCGGGGAAAAAAGATCCGGATAAAGTTAAAGCATTTTTCAAGGAGATAGAATCCTATGCCCACATATAATGATTTCTTCGGTCCCTACGGCGGCCGCTATGTCCCGGAAGTTCTGCAGCCGCCCCTGGCGGAACTGGAAAAGGCTTTTCAGGAGGCTCTGAATGATCCTGAGTTCCTGAAGGAATATGAGGATTTCTGCAGAGATTTTATCGGACGTCCCACACCCCTGTTACCGGCACGGAATGCCTCCCGGGAACTGGGGGGAGCACAGATTTACATCAAACTGGAAGGACTGGCCAATACGGGAGCCCACAAGATCAACAATGCCGCCGGTCAGGCTCTTCTGGCCAGGCGGATGGGAAAGAAACGGATCATTGCCGAGACCGGAGCCGGACAGCACGGCGTTGCCACAGCCGCAGCCTGTGCCCGCCTGGGTTTTCCCTGTGTCATCTATATGGGAGAAGAGGACATCCGGCGGCAGCATCCCAATGTCTACTGGATGGAGATGTACGGGGCGGAAGTCCGGCCGGTCACCTCTGGGTCCAGAACCCTCAAGGACGCGGTGAATGAGGCGTTCCGTGACTGGACGGCCAACAGCCACGACACCCATTATCTTCTGGGGTCTGCACTGGGGCCTTCCCCCTACCCTGATATGGTCAGAGAATTCCAGTCTGTTATCGGCAAAGAGATAAAAGAGCAGGCCGATTTTAAGATTGATGCCATGGTGGCCTGTGTGGGGGGCGGTTCCAATGCCATCGGCTTTCTGGCCCCCTTTCTGGACAACCCTGATATCAGAATGATCGGTGTGGAAGCCGGAGGCCGGGGAGCCGGAGAAGGAAACAACGCGGTGCGCATGGCCGATACAGGGCGTCCCGGTATTATCCAGGGCTACAAGAGCCTCTTCCTCCATGATCAGGACGGTCAGGTGCTGGACACCCATTCCATCTCCGCCGGCCTGGACTATCCCGGCATTGGCCCCCAGCTGGCTTCATTGGGTGAAGCCGGACGGATTGAGTTTACCGATGCCCGGGACCAGGAAGCTCTGGAAGCCCTTAAATTCTTTGCCAGACACGAAGGTGTCATCTTTGCCATGGAATCGGCTCACGCCGGAGCGGCAGCCATTAAACTGGCCCGGGAGATGAGTCCCGATCAAAATCTGATTATCAATATGTCCGGCCGGGGAGACAAGGATATCTTCATCTCTGCAGCCGCTCTGGACGGAGACAATTGGAGAGAGTTCCTTGATTCGGAAAGCAGGAGGAAATATGTCGACTGAAATTGTATCCCACTTTATTGCCGGTTATCCCGACAGGGAAGGCTCCCTGGAAACAGCCAGAGGCCTTGCTGAAGGCGGCGCAGCCTACCTGGAAATGCAGATTCCCTTTTCCGATCCTTCCGCCGACGGTCCGGTGATTGAAAACGCCTGCCGCCTGTCCCTGGAAAGGGGCTGCACTGTAGACGGGGCTCTTGATCTGATGAAAACCATTACAGATGAACTGGATATCCCTGTCTTTCTGATGAGTTACGGCAACATCCTCTTTGCCCGGGGCATGGAGACAATGGTGAAACAGGCAAAAGCCGCCGGTGCTGCCGGTCTGATTATTCCTGACCTGGTGTACGGCCGGGATGAGGGGCTGTATGAACTGGGCAGGAAAGAGGGCATTCCCGTTCTTCCGGTGATCACTCCCAATATTCCGGCTCACAGATTGAAGGAACTGACCGACCTGGAACCGCAATGGATCTATACCGCCCTGCGAAGCGGCATAACAGGGAGCTATACCACCCTGGATGAGCGCAATATCCTCCGGCTGTCCCAATCGCCCCAGCGGATGCATGCTTTTCGAGGCCTCCCCCGAACGGGGACGCGACCAGATCGCTTCGGTCAGCGGTGTTTC
>JAQQAM010000144.1 GCA_028532905.1 Spirochaetales bacterium | reverse complement strand
AAAACTGCTGGATATGGAAGAAGTGGAAGAGCTGTCTGCCGATGATCCCAGGGCGGGGTTACTGCTGACTTTTTCCGGTTCTCTGGTCACTCTGGGGTATGGTGAAGAGCGGTGGCTTGAATATGCCAGTATTTCTCTCAGAACTGATGTGCCGGATATTGTCCGCTGCGAAAAAACGACCCTCGGGGCGCCGGCCGCTTACGGACGGGCTGCGGCGTTCAGCGCAGGCCCCCTGAAAAATACATCGGCTCTGTATAAAATTGTTGTCTGCCGGGAAGATGTTCCGGCAGGGGAGCAGGAAAAAAGAGTCCACGAAGCCACTGTCTTTCTGACCAATTCTTTTATTCATTTAAACCGTGATCTGACCCTTCCTCTGGACAGTCAGGAAGCCGATCAGTTTAATAAACAGAATATTATTGCCTATCTGGCCAAAAAGAGCGGTCTGACCCAGGATAAAATCAGGGAAATCACAGACGACTATGTCTCTATGCTGGAAACAGGAATGCTCCTGGGCAAGAATGTCTCTTTCGGCAGACTGGGGCGCTTTTCACTGACCCTGAAACCCAGCAGGAAGGCACGTCTTGGAAGAAATCCCAAAACCGGAGAAGAGATAACGATTCCGGCAAAAGGAGCTCACTGGAGTCCTAATTTCAAATTTTCGGCAGGCAGTAAGGAAAAAGCAGCGGCCATGCCCCTGCCTGAAGGGGAGGAGGACTGATCTTCTATTCCCTTTTTATCTGTATATGGTAAGATAGGATATAACACTTAAAAGGAAGTAGAAATGAATCCGGTACGCCTCTTCTCTCTAGTCATTATGTTTTCTCTTTTCAGCATCAGCCTTACTGCGCTGGAGACGGGAGACGAGATTCCCGGATTTTCTGTTGTTTCCGGAACAGGTCAGATTTTGATAAAAGATGACCTGAGTGAAAGAACCACTGTCCTTTTTTATGAAGACCGTTCCCAGCTGACCCTGAATGAGGAACTTAAGGAATATCTTAAAACCCTCTCCCTGGATAAGGACAGGATACAGACCGTCACTGTGGTGAACTGTTCCAATGTGGGGCTGTTGAAGAAAATATGGGAAGAGCGCCTTATCGATCATTCCCGGCGAACCGGAATGCCCGTATACGGAGACTGGAACGGTAATATGCAGAAAAGACTGAATTACCAGGATGAAAGCGGGGGAATCCTTGTTATCAACGAGACAGGCACAATTGTGTACACCATGACCGGACCGGTTGCCTCTTCCGAATTTTCCCGGATCGGCAGCCTTCTTCAATAGAAATTCAGCTGTGAAACGCACTTATCTGTCAGACAAGCAGATACTGTTACTGTATTTTCTGTTTCTCATAGCTTCAGGAACAGGTCTCCTTCTGCTTCCGTCATCATTCCGTACCGGGCGTCTCGGAATTCTGGATGCCCTGTTCACCACTGTCTCCGCCGTTTGTGTGACCGGTCTTTCCACTGTTCCCACAGGAGATTTTTCCTTTTCGGGACAGATTATTCTTCTCTGCCTGATTCAGGCGGGGGGGCTGGGATTCATTACATTTTCAACACTCTACCTCTTTTTTCCGGGGAGCCGTCTCTCTTTCAGCAACAGGGCCATCATTCAGGAGTACTACGGTTCTGAGAATATTCAGAAACCCAGAAAAATCATACGGAGAATCCTGACCTTTACTCTGCTTATTGAGCTGACGGGTATGTTGATCATGTATCCGGGAATGGTCCGGCAGGGAGTGGAAAACCCGGTTTTTGCCTCTGTGTTTCATGGAATCTCCGCCTTCTGTAATGCCGGATTTTCTCTGTACTCAGACAGCCTGACCCGCTTCGCCTCCAATCCTGCGGTTATGACGGGAATCTCCTTTCTGATCATTACCGGCGGAATGGGGTTCATGGTTCTCTGGAACCTTTTTCAGATGGTCAGAACCTCCGGGAAAAGGAAGCTGAAATACCACAGCAAGGTGATGCTTTTCTTTACGGCCGCTCTGCTGCTGCTCGGATTTCTGATTTTCTTTTTTATGGAGCGGAACCGGCTTTTGGCAGGTCTGTCCCTGCCGGAGGCTCTGGGGGCGGCTCTGTTTCAGTCCATCACAACAAGAACCGCCGGATTCAATACCGTCGATCAGGCAGGCTTTTCCATGCCCTCCTATCTTCTGAATATAGTTCTGATGCTGATCGGGGGCGGTTCGGGATCCACTGCCGGCGGAATCAAGGTGACAACCATGTTTCTTCTGCTCCTCATTTTCATCAAGGGCATTGATGACAGGGGAGAGATCTCCTTTCTGCAAAGAAGAATCAGCAGGGATCTGCTGGGTAAGGCAGGGCTGTATTTTCTCAAGGCTCTGGCGATCCTCTTCGTTTCCCTGTTTCTGGTGACTTTATTTGAGAGCTTCAGCTGGAACAGTACAGCCGGCTTTCAGGCGATCCTGTTTGAATGCGTTTCCGCCCTGGGGACAGTGGGGCTGAGTATGGGCATCACCTCTGAACTCAGTGATTTGAGTCAACTGGTTTTGATCTGTACCATGTTTGCCGGTAGAATCGGTCTGTTTGCCATTATCATACCGGTGGTAACACCGGAAACAGTTTATAATATTCGTTATCCCGAAGCAGAGGTATTGATAGGATGAAAAAACAATTTGCCATCATTGGACTGAGTTCCTTTACCAGAAGAATTCTGGAGCAGATAGAGTCGGAAGAGTGTGAAATCCTTCTGATCGATAAAGATCCCAAGACCATTGAAGCCTATAAAGACAGGGTGCACAGATCTTATATAGCGGATGTTCTGAATGAAGCCACCATCGGCCAGCTGATTCCCCCTGACATCGACGCGGTTATTGTTGATCCCGGCGACAGGATTGAAGTCTCCATTCTGGTGACCAATTATCTGAAAAAGCTGGGGGTTCAGAAGATCTTTGTCCGGGCAGAGACCGAAGAGCACGGGGAGATTCTGGATCTGATAGGCGCCAATCATGTTCTGTACCCCAATAAAGAAGCCGCTCAGCGGCTGGCTCCCATCCTGATGACCTCCCACCTGATCAGCTATATGCCCCTGAGTAATGAAATGGTTCTGGCTGAAGTCCGGGCTCCCGGCACCATTATCGGTAAGAAACTGATTGAATCGGGTATTCGAGACAGGAACCATCTGAATGTTGTGGCTATCCGGGGAGAAAAGACAGGTCAGGAGTACAGTTTTATTTCTCCTGATTATGTATTTTCCGAAGATGATATACTTCTGCTAGCGGGCAATCAGGAAGATCTGAAAGAGTTTTCGGATAATCCTGTTGAACCCCGTTCCGGTTTCTACAAGATTCTGAAAGGCATGAGCCTGTAAAAATATCAGTATTCAGTCAATAAAAAAGCAGACCCGGGAGGGCCTGCTTTTTTTATATGAACAGATGAAATCAGCCAAAGGCTGAATCCATCCGGCTTGCTCGTATTCCTGAAAAGCCCCCCCGGGGGCAGGCTTTCCAAGTAAATACTTACATAATTTCTCCCATTTTCTTGAAGAAATTCCATCTGTTCTTTGCATCCGCTTCGGCTTCGGCAAACAGTGCTTCCGCTTCGTTGGGTGCAGTTTTGAGGAGAGTGGTGTACCGTCTCTCACTTCTGATGAATTCCTGGAAGTCTGCACTGGGTTCTTTACAGTCCCAGCTGAACTTCTTTCCTTCTTCCAGAGTGGGGTTGTAGCGGTACAGAGGCCAGTAACCACAGTCAACGGCTCTCTTCTCTTCAGTCTGGGTTTTCATCATATCGATACCGTGAGCGATACAGGGTGCGTAACAGAATACGATAGAAGGTCCATCGTAAGCTGCTGCTTCCTGCAGAGCTTTCTGAGTATGGTTTCTGTTAGATCCCATAGCTACAGAGGCAACGTATACGTAACCGTAGCTCATGGCCATAAGGCTCATGTTCTTTTTACCCAGTCTCATACCGGCTGCTGCAAAGTTAGCTACAGCGGCGATGGGGGTTGCTTTGGAAGCCTGTCCACCGGTGTTGGAGTAAACCTCGGTATCCAGAACCAGGATGTTCACATTCTTACCGGAAGCCAGTACGTGGTCTACACCGCCGAATCCGATATCGTATGCCCATCCGTCACCACCGAAGATCCATACAGATTTGTCTACGAAGTAGTCCTGCAGTTCAACGATCTTGGCAACAACTTCTTTCAGGTCGCCGGAAGCGGCATCCAGAGCCTTGGGCAGAGCTGCTTTTACAGCATCCTGTGCGTCAATGGCTTTCTGGCTTGTGTCTTTCCACAGTTCCAGTGAAGCTTTCAGAGCTGCAGTCAGTTCAGGAGTTGTTCCTGCTTCCAGCAGTGCGTTTACTTTCTTTTCCAGAAGAGTTCTGTTTGAATCAACAGCCAGTCTCATACCAAAACCGTACTCAGCGTTGTCTTCGAACAGTGAGTTACCCCATGCGGGACCTCTTCCCTGCTCATTTTTGCAGTAGGGGATTGTGGGGAAGGTACCACCGTAGATGGAAGAACATCCGGTCGCATTGGCTACAACCATGTTTTCTCCACAAATCTGTGTTACCAGTTTAACGTAGGGTGTTTCACCACAACCGGCACAAGCACCGGAGAACTCAAAAAGAGGTCTCTTGAACTGTGTTCCCTTAACATTATCTTCGGAAGATCCGTCGATAGCACCGTAGGGGAGGGGCTCAAAGAATTTTTCGTTGTCGCTCTGTCCGGCTTCTCTTTCTTTATCAAGTGTAGAGAAGATAAGGGCTTTTTCCTTGGCGGGACATGTTTCGATACAAACACCACAACCCTGACAGTCATCGATGTAAACCTGAACTTTGTATTTCAGATCCAGCTCTTTGTTCTTGTTGGGTTTCAGGTCCAGTACGTTGAAAGTTGCAGGAGCATCTTTCAGAACAGCACCGTCAATCTGTTTGGCTCTGATAGCCGCGTGGGGACAGGACTGTACACACTGGTTACACTGGATACAGTTGGCGCTCTGCCACTGGGGTACTCTGGGAGCAACACCGCGTTTTTCCAGCTTGGTTGTTCCTGAGGGGAGTGTTCCGTCGAAACTCATGTGAGATACGGGGATATCATCACCCTTGAGGTGCATGATTTTTTCAATGATGTTTTTAGTGAAGTCATCAGCATCATCGGCGATCAGTCTTGCGGGTACGTAAGACTTGGTGATGGATGCGGGTACTTCAACCTGCTCAAGAATGGCAGCTGCTCTGTCAACAGCGTCCCAGTTCATCTTAACGATGTCTTCACCCTTCTTGATAAAGGATTTCTTGATGTAGGCTTTCATCAGATCGATCGCTTCCTGCTCGGGAAGGATACCGGAGATTTTAAAGAAGGCAGCCTGGAGAACAGTGTTGGTTCTGTTTCCGAGTCCCAGTTCTTCAGAGATGGAGAGAGCATTGATGTTGTAGAACTTGATCTTTCTGTCGATGATGATCTGCTGCTCTTCTTTTGTCAGATGCTCGAATACTTCAGATGTGGGGATTTCTGAGTTCAGGAGGAATGTACCGCCTTCTTTCAGGGGACCCAGCATGTCGTAGCGTCCGATGTATGCGGGGTTGGAACAGGCAACAAAGTCGGCTTTGTCGATGAGCCAGGGCATATTCACGGAAGACTTTCCGAATCTCAGGTGAGAAGTGGTGATACCACCGGACTTCTTGGAGTCGTATACGAAGTAGGCCTGAGCATTCATGTCGGTGTTGTCACCGATGATTTTGATGGAGTTCTTGTTGGCTCCGACAGTACCGTCAGATCCGAGACCCCAGAACATACAGCTTACAATGTCGTCAGCAGAGATGTTCAGTTCTTCTTTCACTTCGATGGATCTGTTGGAAACATCGTCTTTGATACCAACAGTGAAGCTGTGGAAAGCAGCACCGTCAAGGTGATCAAAAACAGCTTTAACATGAGAAGGAGTGAATTCCTTGGAAGACAGACCATAGCGTCCGCCGATGATTTCAACATCTTTGTCGGCCATTACAGTGACAACATCCTGGAACAGGGGCTCACCCAGTGAACCGGGCTCTTTGGTTCTGTCCAGAACCGCAATCTTCTTACAGCTTGCAGGAACGGCGTCCATAAAGGCTTTGGCAGAGAAGGGTCTGTAAAGTCTTACTTTTACAACACCGACTTTTTCTCCCTTGGCGTTCATGTAGTCTACAGTCTTGGCTACTGTGTCACAGGCGGAACCGAGGATAACAATAACTTTTTCTGCATCGGGAGCACCAACATAGTCGAACAGGTGATACTGTCTTCCGACTTTCTTGGCCAGAGCATCCATGTATTCCTGAACAATTTCGGGAACAGAGTCATAGATGTTGTTGGTTGTTTCACGACCCTGGAAGTAAACATCGGGGTTCTGTGCAGCAACCTTGATGGTGGGCTTTTCAGGTCTCATTCCTCTGTCTCTGAAACGCTCAACATATTCGGGTTCGATCATTTCCTTGATGGTGTCATAGGAAACTTCTTCAACTTTCTGAATTTCGTGGGATGTTCTGAATCCGTCGAAGAAAGCCAGGAAGGGAACCTGAGATTTGAGTGAAGCGAGGTGAGCAACGATAGCCAGGTCCATGGTTTCCTGGATGGAAGCCGCGGAAGTCATGGCAAAACCGGTGTTTCTGGTAGACATTACGTCAGAGTGGTCTCCGAAAATAGAGAGAGACTGAGCCGCAAGTGATCTGGCTGAAACGTGGAATACTGTGGGGAGCATTTCACCGGCAATCTTGTGCATGTTGGGGATCATCAGAAGAAGACCCTGAGATGCGGTAAAAGTAGTTGTCAGAGCACCACCGGAGAGGGCACCGTGTACGGAACCGGCAGCACCGGCTTCGGACTGCATTTCGATTACATCGACTTTCTTGCCGAAGACGTTTTCCCGACCCTGGGCGGCCCAGGCGTCAGCATACTCACCCATGTTTGATGAGGGAGTAATGGGGTAGATAGCGGCTACTTCACTGAAGGCATAGGCTACATGAGCTGCAGCGGTATTTCCGTCAATGGTAACCATTTTCTTTTCATTAGACATATGAGAAATCCCTTTAAAAATTAGAATAGTTTTGACCCCATTATGATATAGCTTATAGGAAGGGAACGCAATAGTTAGAAGGGGTTTTACAGAGTAAATTAGGTAGAGAATTATCGAATTGTATTTTTAATGAGGATTGTGTGAAAATTCTATACAATCGGCGCCTTGATGCCCGTCATTCAGCGGTAGAGAAGGCGGAGAAACTCCAGTTTTGTGAATTCCAGCTGCAGAGCCCCGTCGATTTTCCTGTCCTTTCTGTTATTGCTGAATTCGGAACTTTCTGTCCCGGAAAAGGAATTCAGTATTTTTCCGAAATTTTGCCTGTAGGATTCCTCACCATAGGAGGCGTACAGTTCTTTCTCTTTGTCCCGGACAGGAATCGACCCGAGATCTGCCATCTTCCCGAGGGTTGTCCGGTTCAGATCTGCACACTCCTTTCTGTAGGACAGGTCCTGCAGTTTTTCCAGAATTCGGTACTGGTCTTCCGGTGACAGATAGGAGAACTCAAGGCTGTCCGAGGCAAGGTAGTTCTCCAGTTCTCTTTCCAGTTTCTCCTCCAGTTCCGGGAGGAGGTAGTTTTTCAGCTCAGAGAAGCGCTCTCTGTATCCTGTTTCTGTCCTTTTCTTCAATCCCGAATCTCCGGGAACCAGAACCAACTTGTAGAACAGGGCGGGATAGCCGTTCATCAGAGGCAGGAACCCGCCCATTATATCCAGTGATCTGGCAATGAGGGGTTTTCTCCATAAAAGAGAGTTGAGGTACATGTAGCCGAACCCTTCCTGTACGGAAGGGGAAAAGATCAGATCCGCGGCACTGATCATCTCCCTGTAGCTGATACCCGCCTCATCCGGCAGAGCACCTGTTCCCCAGAACCCCTTTATCAGACCCCGGGCAAAGGCTTTTTCACACAGATCGGAATACTTTTTCTCCTGAGGGGATATTCCGGGAAGGGTCAGGATCAGATTGACCGGTTTCTCCTGGAGGGCCGCCAGGAATCCGGCTTCCAGTACATTTTTTCTTCTGATGCTCCGAACGGGATACAGCCAGATGTCTCCCCCTTCGGCAATCCGTCCGTCAGCAGGTTTATATTGCATCAATTTAGTGAAGAGTTTCTCTTTATCCACTTTCAGCCCGGCGGGATTGTCTCCGGCGGGAACCGGGTTTTCCAGAAGGTGAATCACATTCTCCCCCATACCGGCATTCTTCATTATCTGGTAGTCCCTTACGTTTATAACGCAGTAGCGCAGACTGGGAGACAGGGGATACAGAGACTCATTGATATGGGTCCTCAGCTCTTTGAGGTTGCCGTAGCGGGCACATTCGGGAAAATCGTGAATCTGGTAGATCATCCGCTGACTCTGTGTTTCGGCAATGGTATTCAGGGCTTTTGTGAGAGCCCAGTTCTTGCCCAGATGATAGTTGTGGATAAGCCAGACGGCATGGTCTGATCCATATTTTTCAAGGAGTACCTTTCTCAGGAATTCCGGATCTTCCGACGCTGCGGGTCTGCCGCTGTAATCCAGTTGAGGAAGAAGCTCAATTCTGAGTTTCCTGCCTTTCTGTTCCAGCTGCTTCAGGTGGGATTCCATTTTTTCTGTATTATCAGCTCTGCCGCAGACAATGGTTATGGATTCTATTGCATCCATTGTGCTGAGGCTGCTCACCGAGTGCCTGATGACATCAGTTACACCTCCGGGAAGAAGATGATGATGGAATATGATTAATCTGAACTGCTCTGAACTCACTGCTGTCTCCCGGAAAGTTGATATCTATCATCATAGGATGAATGACCTGGTAACGCAAGAAAACCCTGTTTTCATAAATGACCAAATAACTGTCATTTGTTGATTATTGAATATATTGCCGGTATACTTAAAATGAGATTTTCTGTTTATTTTTTATTGGAATTATTCCGTTTTCTAAAGGTGGGCAAAGTGAAAAAGACATATCTTCTATCCCTGTTCGCAGTCGTTCTGATGTCCTGCGGCCCCAAGCAGATGGAGCCGGTACCGGTGGCACCCGTTGAGGAGAAGGCTCCGGCGGAGGATGTTCAGCCTGCTGCGGCTCCTGTTGAGATCGGGGATGATGCGGAAGGATTAGTTGTCTTTCTTTCGGGAGATGTTTTTCTTGTCCGTGAGGGAGAAGAGAGCTACCTGAATATCGGAGACTCAGTTGCCCAGAGCGATGTCATCAGAACGGAAGAAGACGGATACTGTGAAATCCAGTTGGGAAACATTGCGGTTGTCAGGATGGATTCCAATTCTCTGCTCCAGATTCAGACACTGGTCAACAGCAGTGAAGGAAGCCGTACAGGTGTAGAACTGGAAAGCGGAACAGTTCTCTGCAAGGTGAAAAAGCTTCTGGACGATGATTCCTTTCAGGTTAAAACCAATACGGTTGTCTGCGGTGTCAGGGGAACCCAGTTCAGTGTGTCCACTGATCAGCAGGAGGATATTCTTCTGGCTGTTAAAGAGGGTTCTGTTGCGGTAACACCCCGGTCCCTTGATAGAGTCAGTGAGCTGGCTGTTGAAGAAGCAGCCCTGGCTCCCCTGGCTGCCAAAATTGAAGCGGCGGCAGTTGTCGTCTCTGCCTCGGAAGAGCTGAAAGTAGAAAAAGAGACATTCAAAGAGGCTGAACAGCTGACTGAAGTTGTGGCAGCTGTTGTTCAGAAGGTGGAAGCGAAAAAGCAGGCTCAGGCAGTTTTACTGGAAGAGGACAGTGAAGCGGGGCAGGAAGAGCTTGCCCAGCTGGTGCAGGAAGTGGAGAAAGAGGTGGAAGTGCTTCTTGTCTCCCTAGATAAAGCGCCTGAAGCCATAGCCCCCGAAGTTCTTGAGGTGAAAGAGATTTCCGAAGAGGCTGCAGAGGTTCTCAAGGCAACGGATGGGATGGATGTCATTGTTCTAGCGGCTGCCGCTGCCGGAAAAGAGGAAAAGGCTCCCTCATTGTTCAGAGTTCAGGTTTCCGCTGTCCCGGCTGAAGCGCAGATTATACAGAACGGCAGGATTCTGGGAACCGGCCGTTTTGAGAAGCTCTATACAGAGGGGACAGAATTGAATCTGGAAGTGAGTCTGGACGGATATGAAAGCCGGTCTCTGATGTTCTCTGTGGATGAGCAGAACTCCGGTGATTTTACTGTTGAGCTGGAAAAGATACCCCTTTCCGAACCAGTATCAGAAAATCCGGCGGATGAAGAGGCTCTTCTGACAGCAGCCCCTGTAGAAACTCCGGATGTCCCGGCGGAAGCGGCGGTTATCAGTTCTACCGTCTCAGTTGAACCCGGTGATGCCCGGCTCGTCATAAATGGAAACCCGGTATCAGGGGTGTGGCAAAGTGAAGAGCCCGAGGGGACTGTTATAAAGGTAGAGGCCTCCCGTAACGGATATGAGCCGGTCAGCAGACAGCTGACCCTCACCGCCTCATCCTCCAGTCATGTCATCAGGCTTACCCCCCGGCCGGTGGAAGTGAAAAAAGCTCTGGGAATGAGTGCTCCTGTGGGAGTCATCCGGAACAGAGGCAGCCTTTATCTGGCTGCTGATTCAAAAGGAAAACTGACAGCTTTTGATCAGAAAGGTACTATCCTGTGGCAGCACAGCAGCGCCAATTCCCCCAATGCCAACTCCTCACCTGTAGAGCATCAGGGGCGGGTCTATTTTTCCGGCGGTTCCGAACTGGTGGTTCTGAACCGTGACACTGGTGCTGTCATCAACACAGTCTCCCTTCCGGAAGACCGGTCTCATATCTATGGAAGACGGGTGGTGCCGGCCGGAGACCAGCTGTTTATGCCGGCTAACGGCGAGCTGATTCTCATAAACAGCAGCGGAGAGGATGTGAGGAGCATTCCCATTGCAAACGGCTCCAGTATGTCTCCTGCCCTCTGGTCCGGCAAGGCTGTTATCGCCGATAAGAAGGGTGCTCTTCTGGTTATTGATCCCTCAGACGGATCTCTTCTTTCCTCCATTCCTACTGGGGCGGTTCAGGCTGTAGCCCAGTCTCCCGCCATTTTCGGGGACAAAGCGGTTTTCTGCAGCAGGAAGGGAATTGTGGCGGCTGTTGATCTGAATAATGGTTCCGTCCTCTGGGAAAGAGATCTGGAACGAACTGTTTTTGCGGATGTTGTGGTCACCGATGAAGGCTGTTTTGTCTATTCCACCAAACGGGAACTCTTTGCTCTCTCCTGGTCATCCGGAGAAGATCTGTATGCTCCTTTGAAGGATATTACCTCGGTTCCGGGATATGACCGGGGACAGCTGGTTGTCACTGACAGAGCCGGAACACTGAAAATCCTGGATGCCGGAAGCGGCAGAATCGTAAAACAGCTGGAACTGAAGGATTCATTTACAGCCCGGCCCATTGTCCGGGACGGTATTATTGTTGCCGTAGGTTCCGACGGAGAGTTTTACAGAATCAATATGGAAGGCCTTGTTCAGTAACAGGAGACCGGTCAGGAGTCGTTCTGGCCGGCATACCTGTTTTTCAGAACAAATTCAGCCGGACGGTTGTAGACGATGCTGTCTTCGGGTATGGAGGATGTGACCCACAGGTTCCCTCCGATAACGGTATTTTTTCCAATGACCGTATTGCCTCCCAGGATCGTGGCGCCTGAATATATTGTCACATTGTCTTCCAGTGTCGGATGGCGTTTCACATTGGCCTCTTCCTTTTTAACACTGAGAGCTCCCAGTGTGACTCCCTGGTATATTTTACAGTTTTTTCCGATGATTGTTGTCTCTCCGATGACGACCCCTGTGCCGTGGTCAATAAAAAAGGATTCTCCGATAGAGGCTCCCGGATGGATATCAATTCCGGTTTTTCTATGGATGTACTCATTCATCATTCTGGGGATCAGGGGAACGTCCATCCGGTACAGCTCATGGGCCATTCTGTGGACAGTAACCGCTTCCAGCCCGGGGTAGGAGAGGATGACTTCTTCCCTGCTTTTGGCAGCAGGGTCGCCTTTGAGAGCTGCATTCACATCTTTCACCGCCAGCTCCCGGATTACAGGAAGGCTGTTGAGGAATTGAAAGGTGAGTTCTGTGGCTTCAGAGTCATTGCTTTTTTCATCTTCATCTTTGCAGGGGTTGCTGCGGCAATTGAGGCTTTTGCCGATTTCACAGATCAGGCTCTGACCTGCTTTCAGGAGTTTTTCACCGATATTGAAGGAGATGTACTCTTCATCCAGAAACTCATTTTCCTGGAAACCGGGAAAGATAATGGATTCCAGAGTGGCAATAATATCAATGACACTCTGCCGGGAGGGGAGATTGGGACCGCTCAGGTGATTGATTCCCTCTTTGGCTCGGAACGTTTTAATTATATCGCTGCTGATGCGCTCAATTTCTCTGATCATTATTAATTCCCCCGGGTAAAACATAGAATTCAGTTTATCAAAAGTCAAGCTTTGGGTATGATAGGCCCATGAGGGACATCCCGGATTCAATCAGACTGACAGAGAATGAGAAGGCTTGGTTTGCCGCATCTCAAGAGACGCTCACCTTTAAATCAAACCCCTATTACATGGATCTGGCCCGGCAATCTGAGGCGGTCAGGCATCAGCTGATCCCCACAGTTTCCGAGCTGGATTACAGGGAGTATGAGAGCCGGGACCCTCTTTCAGAAGAGCTGTTTTCTCCACTGCCCCGGATGGTTCACCGCTACCGGAACCGGGTGGCTCTGCTTTTGACCGATAACTGTTCCATACACTGCCGCCACTGTTTCAGGCGTTCTTTTACCGGAACCGGAAACAACAATCTGAGTCTGGAAGACTGTGACAGAGTCATCGGCTACCTGAACGAACATCCGGAGGTGAAGGAAGTCCTGTTAACCGGGGGCGATCCCCTCACTCTGCCCCTGTCCCATCTTGCCGCCATTCTGGACCGGTTCCGGAACCGAGCAGAAAATACAAAGCTGATTCTCAGGATGGCAACGAGAATCCCGGCTGTGCTTCCTGCCGGGATAACCGGTGAGCTGCTTCATGTTCTCAGGAAGAGCAGCCCCCTGTGGATGGTGATTCAGTTCAATCATCCTGATGAACTAACAGCGGAAAGCCGGGAGGCACTGCAAAAAATCAGAGAGGCGGGGATTCCCGCTGTGAATCAGACCGTCCTTTTAAAAGGAATCAATGATGATCCCCAGGTTCTGGGTGAGCTGTTTCAGGAACTCCTGGCAGAGGGGGTTAAACCCTACTATCTGTTTCAGGGCGATCTGGCCCGGGGGACATCCCACTTCAGGGTTTCCCTGGAAAGGGGCTGGCAGATCATGGATGAACTCAGGCAGATAGTTTCGGGCCTTGCCATGCCGACCTATGCTGTCGACCTCCCCGGAGGAGGAGGTAAAATCCCCCTGTCCCGGTCTCTTCTGATCAGGGAAAGTGAAACAGGGTATATTTTCAGAAACCGGGAAGACAGCAACAGGGAGTTTGAGTACCCCAGGGAGAGTGATTCATGAACAGAAAACTGATGTGGAAAGATACAGGAAAGGTGGAACAGGTCTGGAAGGGGCCTGTTTTTAATATTGATGCCGTGCACAGGCAGTCTCCTGACGGCAGGGAGCATCCCATGGTTGTCTGCCGGGCTCCCGACTGGGTTACCGTCATCCCCGAGCTTCCTGCAGATCCTTCTGCCGGGAAAGAGGAACCCTCATTCCTTATGGTGCGCCAGTTCCGGCACGGCAGCGGTTCTTTATCCTGCGAGTTTCCCGCTGGTGTGGTTGATCCCGGTGAGACCTCTCTGGATGCCGCCGTCCGGGAACTCCGGGAGGAGACAGGATATACCGCCGACCAATTGATCGAGATAGGCAATATCAATCCCAATCCAGCATTTATGGATAATACCTCAACCACCTATCTGGCCCGGGGCCTACGGAAAACCCATGATCTGGATCTTGATGACAATGAGTTTCTGGAACGTCTTGAAGTGAGTTCTTCCGCCATAATGGAAAAAATGGGGACAGGTGAATACCACAGCGCCATTATGGTGCAGTGCTGGTACTGGTACCTGAAATACTGCCGGACAATCTAAAGCGGAGTTCAGGGGGTGTTCACACAGTATAGAAGTACAGCCTTCTGCAGGGTCAGCAGATTCTTCTTGAAGCCGTATCCTGCAAAAAAGGAAGAATCTATAACATCTTCGGATACTTCTTCTCCTCTGTAAAAGGGAGGGCAGGGGTTCAGCAGGGCCCCGGGCTTTGCCTTTTTCATCCGTTTTAGAGTGATCTGATAGTTCTTGTAGTACTCCTGATTCCTGTGTTTTTCCGGAAGAGGATCTGTGAGAACAACATCTGCTTCCCGGAGGGCTGCTTCAAGGTTGTCAGGGGGGCAGATGCCTTTCAGTGTCAGGTTCAGAACAGAAGCGGCATTCTTCCAGGAGTTGTAAATATTCCCCTCTGCACCTACAAACAGATAGTTCAAGTCCCTGTAATTTTCTTTTCGTTCCCTCAGAGTATACAGGTCAGACAGAATTTCACAGGGATGATTGTCCCGGCTCATTCCATTAATCACAGGCAGGGAACAACAGCTGCCCAGTTTCTGCATCAGATTGAAATCAGGATGCCGTACAATAATGCCGTCACACCAGTTCTCCAGATAGCCTGCAACATCCTTAATTTCTTCCCTTTTATCCAGGGATGAGGGAGGAAAGAGTACGGCTTCGCCACCCAGCTGTTTTACGGCCATTTCAAATGTTACTCTGGTCCGGATACTGGTCTCGGGGAAGAATAAAACAAAAGTCCTGCCTTTAAGGGGAGTCTCTCCACTGTTTTTCAGTGACCCCGCCAGGGCGAAGAGGGATTCTATCTGCTGTTCATCAAGATCAGTTATGGATAGTAGATTCATTACAGTTCAGCCTCACTTTTCAAGTATGGTTTTTATCTTTATAAGTCCTGTGCTTACATGCTTTTTTCTCATTTCCGTATGTTCCGGATCATTCCCTTCATAGATCCAGTGTATCCTGTTCAGGTAGAGATCCGCTTTCATCAGAATATCAGAAACACGGCAGGGTGTTTCAATCTGCAGATTCATTATGTCCATTATCCTTTTATCTATATGATTGTTGAACTCTTCCTTGAGAGTGAAGTCTCTCCGGTGGGTTATTGTATCCATACAATGTCCGTTTTTCATTTTGCTGCAACCGGCGCAAACAGCATCACAGGACAGAACAAGCCTTATATCATCCAGACCGTTTTCATACAATTTTGCAGCCATAAGATGATAGGAGTGTCCATAGGGATGGGGATGCGGCTTCGTTCCGGCGCCGTAATCCCGGATCATGTCAAACAGGTGGTGTATTCTTAAGTCCAAAGCTTATGTCCTGTCAGCCGGGAGGGAAGACACAGTGATGACAACATTACCCCTTTTATGCCCTGTATCTGCGTATCTGTGTGCTTCTGCCGTCTGCTCGAGGGGATATTCTCTGTCAATAAAGGGCTTCAGTTCTCCCCGGCGGCAAAGTTCCAGAATAGTGTTCAGCTTTTCATCTGTCTCACTGGTGGGGGATTTTATTGAGATAAAGGTTCCCCTTTCCTTTAAGACGGCTTTACAGCTGCTCCGGGATATTTTGGCCACCGCATCAAAGACTACATCAAAGTCCCGGCAGGTTTCTGTAAAGTTCTCCTTTTTATAATCGATGACCCCATGGGCTCCCAGAGATTTTACCAGTTCTATGTTTTCTGTACTGCAGACTCCCCAGACCCTGGCGCCAAGACTTCCGGCTATTTGGAGCGCATATGTGCCCACACTGCCTGATGCTCCATAGATCAGGACTTTCTGTCCTTTCTGAATGCCTGCTTTTCGGAGAATCTGCAGCGCGGCCATGGCTCCCACAGGCAAGGCCGCGGCTTCACTGAATGAAAGATATTCAGGTTTTCCGGCGACAACCCCCTGCTTCCATTTTTCGGGAACACAAATGTATTCGGCATAGGCTCCGGACGGCAGTCCTGTGTTTGTTCCGAAAACGGCATCTCCCGGCCGGAAGGCCGATACACGGGAACCGATTTTTTCAACAATTCCTGAAAACTCATATCCGGTGATGTTCTTTCTCGGACGGAATAGTCCGAAAAAGAGCCTGAGCATCACTGTAAAGAAGCGGGAGTCGGGATGAGCTCCTTTCCGGGCCAGAAGGGCACCGGCAGTGACGGTGGTTGCGGCAACTTTCACAAGCATTTCCTTCTCACCGGGTTCGGGTTCCGGTATTTCTCTGAGCTGCAGAACATCCGGTGAACCATATTTTTCGTAATACACTGTTTTCATTTGTGTGACTCCCTTTTTTATTCGATTATAGTCCATTCCTTTTCAGATCGGGCTGATTTGTTTTAGAAAAGCAGTTCATCATTGCATGAAATAAAATGACTGTGTTACCATCCCTTTCAAGGAGTTTTTGTATGTCAATTTTAAAGAAAGAAGATATGCCCGGAGTGGCAATCAATATGGCTGCGGCCAAAAATGTTATGAAACAGACCGGAATTACAGGAGAACAGGGCTGGGAGGGGTGGTCCATGAGAATCTTTACCCTTGCCAAAGAGGGATATACACCCTTCCATACCCATGACTGGCCTCATATCAATTATATTATCAGCGGATCAGGTACACTGTTTATCGACGGTGCGGAGAGACAGGTCTCTCCCGGTGATACAGCTTATGTGAAAGGCGGTGAAGAGCATCAGTTCAAGAATGCCGGTGATGAAGACTTTTCCTTTATCTGTATTGTTCCGGAAGAGGGTGATAAATAAACTTTCCATCTCAAAAGAAGGGGCTTTGCGGCCCTCTTCTATAAATAGAATCCACCATAATCTGTGTTTCTGGCTGTTATAGCGTTCTCCCCAGTGAATCGAATAGTTTCCCCATAACTCTTTTTAGGGGAGTGAGTTTTACCGGGTAGTAAAAATCCGATTCAAACCATCCCATGTCTTTGTAATAACTGTAATCCCTGAACTCATCGGTCAGTTTGTTTTTCATGCTGGATCTTGAAACCCGGAACATCATCAGATCAAAAAGAGTCGGATTCGGGAAATCCGGTTTCTTTAGAGTTTTCAGAAACCTCCGGCTCAGCTTGTCACAGGCACTGTCCATCTTCTGAACTGCCTTCTCAGTCATCGGTTCCAGGGTTAGAATCGTGATCCCTTTGCAGGTTCTCATACCAAGGGCATTGCCGATAAAACGAAAGTACTTCAGGATTTTTGACCCGCCGTAGATACCCTGCACAACTATGGAAGTGGACGCCTTGCCGAATAACCGGGGTCTGTGAAAGAGGAATCCCAGGCGGTCCAGGAAAATCTTCATATGGGCAGACACATGGAAAGAATAGTTGGGGCTCACAAAAACAATTCCGTCAGAACTTTTCATCTTTTCAATTATGATGTCTCTGTCGTCCTTCAGGGGACACAGTTCTTCCCCCTTATCCATACAGAGCTTACACCCGTTGCAGGTTTTCAGATTGTAGTCAGAGAACTGGACCAGCTCGTACTCAATTTCACTCAAGGACGCCAGCTTCTCCAGAAAGTTCATTGAGGTTCTGTAGCTGTGCTCTTTTCTGGGACTTCCGATTAAAGCTGTTATTCTGTACAAATTACCCACCTCCCGGTTTAAACATTTCTCTCGTCTATAACCCTGTTTCTGTAGTTCAGATCGTCTCTGAGAGTGAAACCCATAGACTCCCAGAATCTGTTCCCCTGGTCATTGTCTTTAAAGACTACCAGAGCGGCTTTCTTTATACCTTCCTTTTCCAGTGCTTTAAGAGCCGCTTCCACCAGTTTCTTTCCAATGCCCTGTTGTCTGTGATCTTTTTGAACGGCAGTGTGATAGATATATCCTCTTCGGCCGTCATGACCACAGAGAATGATCCCTGTCAGTTTTCCCTTTGTTCTGCTGATAAAACAGGTCTCCGGGTTCCTTTTCAGGAATGTCTCTATTCCCTCTCTCGAGTCATCCATAGTCCGCAGTCCCATACCCTCTGTACCGTTCCACAATACTTTGGCTTCACTGTAATCGGAAATCTTCATTGTCTGTATTTGGATACGGCTTTCACTGATGCTTTTTTTCATGGGTGTATGGAGAATGCCGTCCTCTTCTTTCTGTTCGGATACTTTATGAAACCCCAGTTTCTCATAGACCGGAACGGCAAAAGGGGAGGAATTGACTTCCAGGAAATCCGTTTTTCCCTTGATTGCTTCAACAAGAGAGTTCATCAGCATCCTGCCAATGCCCCTGCCCTGATATTCAGCTCTCACAAAAAAGAGGCAGATATGCATATGGTCTCTTGCCTCAATGATTCCTGCTATACGCGGTCCGTCTTTATAGACAAGGATGATATGACCGGCATCGTAGCGGTTGCGGATATTTTGTGCTGTAATATAAGCTGTGAACACCTGCCGTCCCTGATCTGAAAAATCACGGGATATGTATTTTTCGTAGACAGAGGTGATCAGTGAACTGATTTCTGTTTCCATGCCGGGTTTAAAGCTTTCTATCATAGGTCCCCCTGGAAACCCATTATAAATGAAAAAGAACCAACTGTCGCGCCGGCATCCCTGATGATTTGCGCTCCTGCTCGTCGCGCTGCTCTTCCAGTTCGAGTCCGAAGGTTATAAATGAAAAAGGACCAGCTGTTGCTGATCCTTAATATAATAGGCGCCGAGCGGACTCGCCGTCCGGTCATCAGCCTCCTGCTTCTTCCCTCCCGGCCCTCTTCCATCACTAAATCATCATCCCTGATGATTTGCGCTCCTGCTCGTCGCGCCGCTCTTCCAGTTCGAGTCCGAGGTTATAAATGAAAAAGGACCAACTGTCGTTGATCCTTTATAACAATAGGCGCCGAGCGGACTCGAACCGCTGAATGATGGATTTGCAATCCACTCCCTTAGCCGCTTGGGTACGGCGCCGAACGTGTGAGAAAATATAGCAGAACCCTTTTTCTTTGTCTATACCCGGCGGGAAAAGTTTTCCAAATATGTTTATGACGAAATCTGCCTCTTTTCTGTTCGCATAACGGGCTATAGTGATTATGATAGACTCAATAACATACCCTGAGGTGAACATGTTGAAAGAACAGGATCTGATCAAGCTTCTGACCGAAGCAAAGGATGCATATTACAATACCGATACCCCTCTGCTGTCGGATGCGGAGTTTGACCGGCTGGAGGATGAGCTGCGGGCACTCAATCCCGGAAGTACCTACTTTTCTGTGGTTGGAGCTGCCGCTGACGGGAGCGGTAAGATCACCCATGTGGAGCCCATGCTCTCCATGGGGAAGGCCAAGTCTCCTCAGGATGTATTCAAGTGGCTGGACAAGCTTGCCATGCCCCGGGATACAAAATGGACCATGCAGCCTAAAATTGACGGTCTTTCTGCCAGCTGTTATTACAGCGGGGGAGTGCTTCAGTATGTGGCCACCAGAGGGGACGGCACAGTAGGGCAGGATGTCACTTCCATCTCCGACTTTATTACAGACATCCCCCAAAGCATATCCGAAAAAGAACATGATATTGAAATCAGGGGAGAGCTCTATCTGCCCAAAGATACAGTATATGATACCCAGGGGAGACCCCTCCGGAACAACTGTGTCGGTCTGGTCAACAGAAAGGAAAACCGGGAAGACCTGAAGTATGTGCGTTTTGTCTGTTATCAGACAGCCCGCTGGAATCCTTCCGACAGTGAAGCCGGTATTATCGACTGGCTTACAAATGCCGGATTTCATACGGTAGAGTACTTTAATATCGGGTCCAGAGGGGATATCGAATCCTTCTACAATCAGTATCTGGAGACGTACAGGGACAAGTGGCTGTATGAAACAGACGGTCTGATCCTGACGGTTGACGATAATACCATCCATGAGGAAATTGACAGCCGCTGGGTAGTCGATCACCATCACCATTATGCCATTGCCATCAAACCTCCTGCGGCAGCCAAAAAAACAAAGCTCACCGGTGTGGACTGGCAGGTCAGCCGGCAGGGTGCCCTTGTTCCGGTAGCCCTGTTTGAATCAGTACAGCTGGGCGGGGCCAATCTGTCCAGGGCTTCCCTTCATAACTATGCATTTGTAGAGTCCATGGCTCTTCAGCTGGGGGATGAACTTTTGATAGAAAGGGCCAATGATGTCATCCCCTATGTTAAAGAAAATCTCTCCTCAAAGGGCAGGGACGGGGATCTCTTTTTTACGGATCTGGCTCCCGGTCAGTGCCCTGTCTGCCAAAGTGAGGTGAAGACCGAAGGGGTGCACCTGAAATGCACCAACACCGAATGTCCCGAACGGAAAATTCAGACCATTCTGTACTGGGTGAAAGAGTCCGGGATGGAGCAGATTGCCGAAGCCACCATCCGTCAGCTTTTTGAACAGAAAATCATATCCAATGTGAGTGATCTCTACAGGGTTCAGACAGAGAATCTTGTAGGTCTGGAAGGGTTTGCCGAAAAAAAGATCAGCAACTTCTTTCAGCAGATCGACAAGGTGCGTCAGATGACGGCTCCTGAACTGATCAGCAAGCTGGGTATTCCCCTGGTACAGCAGAAGGCATTGAAGAAACTGGGAATCAAGAGTATGGAGGAGTTCCTCCATTTTGAGGATGACAGCTATGTGGCAGGTCAGAATATCATTGCCTGGAAGAATAATGAGGATAACATGAGTTTCCTGGACAATCTGCTGGAGGTTGTTGAGCTTAAAGAGGTGGAGGTCCTGGAATCCCGTGGTCAGGTCTGTATGACCGGAAAAGGCCCTTTGGGCAGAAAGGAGCTGCAGAAAATCATTGAGTCCCGGGGGTATGAGTTCTCTTCCTCTGTGACTAAGTCCACATCCATCCTCCTGTGTGAGGACCCTGAAGGAAACAGCTCCAAGCTGCAGAAAGCCAGAAAGAACGGAATTCAGCTTGTGTCATATAAGGATTTTCTGAGTCAGGAGGATTAAGGGAGACTTCAGCGGTTCAGGTCTTCGACTCTTCTGATATCTTCAATTCTGATCTCAGACTGCCTGCGTTCCAGGAAGCTGGGATACATTCTTTCTCCGCCCAGGAGAACATAGCCCGCACTGAGAGTCCTTCTCGGGTTCCGGGGGTTGTCGCTCTGTTCGGCTATCAGAGTTCTGTACCGCTGATAGGCGAAGAGTATACTGTCCTCAATTCGTATCTGGTCTCTGGTCTGATCCGGCTGGGGAGGAATCACAATTTCATCTCCCGGGCGGACAAGATCCGGGTCGGGAAAGGAACTGCTGTTCCTGCTGTACAGATAGGGCCAGAGATAGATATTTCCCCAGCTCTCCTGAGCCAGAAGACTGAAGGAATCTCCGGGACTTATGGAGTAGTTCGTTTCCGGTCCTGCAGGAACTGCTTCCGCCGTTGTCGCTGATTCCTGTACAGGTTCAGGGCTCTCTTCGGCCGTTTCAGACCCCTGCAGTGACTCCGGTTCAGGTGCCGTGGATTCAGGTTCAGCGGTTTCGGAAGGAGCCGGAGCTTTCTCTTCGGTGACAATAATTTCAGTTCCGGAAGGGGTTCCTATATTCCGGAATATAAGCCATCCCAGTCCCAATACGATCAGAAGGGCCAGGAGAGTCAGGAGGGTCAGTTTTACAACTCTGTTTCTATTGTCCTTTTTAAAGCCGAAATCAGGAACATGATGCTCTTCTATCGGCTCCCGGGAGTCTGTTTCCTCTTTGGTAGTATCCTCTGCTGATGGTTCCGGTATAAAAGTTTCCTCGACTACAGAGACTGCCGGGGCTTCTGATTCTTCAGCAGGTGCTTCCTGGGCGGATGTATCCTGAGTTTGTCCTTCCTCAGGGGCTGTGTTCATTTCTATAATGGGAACGGTGGGATCTTCCTGCTCTGCCCCTTCCGGCTCAGGCTCGGCGGCGGCAGTCATTATATAACGCTCCGCTTTCAGCAGCAGCCCTTCATGGATGACTTCTTCATCCAGAAGCACCGGTTTGAGGTGTGCGTATTCGGCATTGATTCTTTCGGCCAGTTTTCCGGCAGCTGTGAATTTGATTCTATAGTGGGCGGGTACGTAGATGGCTTCTCCGGTATGTGGATTCCGTCCCTTGGCAGGAGCCACGTACACCTTTTTGAAACTTCCGAATCCGAAGAGAGAGAATGTTTCCTCTTTTTTAAGTTCCCTGATAATGATTTCAAACAGTTCATTGGTGAATCTTCCGGTCATTTCCCGGTCCAGTTCCACCTTGTCCTCGAGTCTCTCTGCCATTTTTGATGGGGTCAGAAATCTACTCATTGATTCTTCCCTTTAATTTGGCAGAGGGTCTGAATTTCACCTTTCTTTTTTTGGGAAGAAGCATTCTTCTTTTGAGCGACGGATTGTAACTTATCCGTTCCTGTGAGACTTCAGTCCTGAATGTTCCGAATCCGGTTTGAGTATAATTTTCACCCTCTTCCAGTACCTGAACGACCTCTTCCAGCAGAGCATCAAGGGTGTGACGCACTGTTTTCTGAGAGATGTCCAGTGTCTGAGAAAGCTCTCTGACAAGTTCCTGCTTGTTCATATTTCCATATTATACAAAGAATTCAAACCTGCAACAATCACATTTTTTCTCCCTTGAAAAAAAGTGAAACCCTAGAAAGTGACTCCCGAATACAGAATTATATTGGCATAGGGAAGTACTTCTCCTGTTCTGATGACTGCTTTGGACTCGGCCGTCAGTTTCTTGAAATCCTCATGGGGAATGAAAGACATGGCCGGTTTAAAGCCGGTTGTTTTCTCATACTGAACCAGCATATTCTGAATTTCATCCAGACCCTCGGAGTTTTCATTCCGGATCTCCTCGGCAAATACAACCTTTTCAATACACAGTTCATCAAGAACCGCCGCCAGGACATCCTTGAAGGACGGGATACCCTTGGATACGGCCAGGTCAATTCTTTCGACCACATCGGGTATGGGAAGGCCTGCATCGGCAATTGTAATTGAATCGGTATGTCCCATTGAGGCTATGACACTTGAAATCTTCGAGTTCAACAGCATGCTCTTTTTCATTTAATCCTCCTGCTTCCTATTATAAGCCATGTTTGCCGTTATCCTGAATTAATCATCAGGAAAGGGGGTGATTTTCCAGCGAAACTTCTAATACATAGCCCCGTTCAGGGCCGATAATCTAAATAAGACTTAATTCTGTCTGTTGATGTATCAGCAGATCCGCACCCGGTGATTCTACTGTTAGGGGAAGGCGAATGGATTTTGTTACATACCTTGTCTATAAAGACTACATTCCGTTTCAGGTCGGTTTAAACCTGCTGCGCAGCTGTATTGCCGAGGAGCATATGAATCAGTTGATGGATGAAATGGTTCTCAGGCACATTCTGTCTCAGACACAGATCAGCAGATACCATGATGAGTGGGAAGCAGAGGAGCAGGCGGAGGGTCTGGCTTAATGGGATATCAGTAAATCTCTATGGCACAGACCGATTCGTCATAGGCGGTTTCATTGGCAATATTGGTTGCATGGGCGGCGTTGTAATCCCCATTCAATATATTAAGGTGCAGCACTCCCTGAGCTGTTTCTCCAGGATCAATGGAAGAGACAATTGCGGTACCCGAATATTCATAGTCTTCAATGCCGGCATCAGGATCATCACTGGGATTATCCCACTCCATAAACACTGTAAAAGGGACATACACCAGATCTATTTTGACCATCGAGTTGTTTGTCAGGTCAAACCCCACTGTAAACAGTTCATCATTCGTTTCATACCCGGGAGGAACGATGTCATAAACAGATACATCTGGGTAATATCCGGCTAAATAGGCTTTGAAATTGGAAACAGCTAAATCCGCAGTAGTCACCGTACCCTTTATATCTGTTTCAATCGTAAAGTCCTGGCTGAGGGTCTCGCTGACATTGCCTTCCTTGTCGGTGGCAGTAAAATCAAGAGTGTAGCTGCCGGTTGCCAAAGCCTCCGTTTCAAACCAGCCTTCCCAGCTGTTTCCGTCATGAATCCTTGAATCACTGTACTCTTCAGTCTGCACAGCAGTGCCGCCGGATGTAATGCTGAGGGTCAGAATATCAGGGTCTTCCTCAGGATCTTCCACTCCCAGGGTGAAGAGTACCGTATCTCCTTCGAAGGTGCTTGTTGTGGCGTCATCATAGGATGTGCTGGTCAGGACCAGATTGGAAAGAACAGGAGGGTCTGTGGGAGGGTAGAGTCTGCTCTCGCAGGAGAAGATGAGAATAAATATGAACGGAAGAAATTTCCGGTATTTCATAATTAAATGATATTGCTGAATCGTTCATTAATCAAACCGGAAAGGTAAAAAAAAACGGAATCCTTACGGATTCCGTCGGACGCTCCCCCGAACAGACTCGAACTGCTGACATGGTGGTTAACAGCCACCCGCTCTACCGACTGAGCTACAGGGGAAAGTTAATTCTTGAAGAAATATAAATGGTTTTCCGATTAGTGTCAACAGAATCGGGAAAGAAATATTTCTTAATTTTCCGGCCCCTGAAAACTGGTGATTTTTCGTTGTTTCTCCAACATGAAAAAAGGCCGCCCGAAACCGGACGGCCATGTTTAATTCGTTTTATTAAAATGAATTACAGGTTAAACAGCATGTCTTCGTAGGAAGGATAGGGCCATGCGTCCTTGTCTGTCATTTTTTCAAGGGCATCGGCACACTCTCTCAAGTCGTCCATGGCAGGAATAACCTTTTCTCTGTAGGCCGTTGCCTGGGCCATAAGATCTTCTTCCAGTTCAAGGGCTGCATCAATTTCTTTACCCAGAACAGTGCTGACTTTAAGCAGACATTCCATTTTTTCACCCAGAGCGGCAAGGAGGGCTTCCTGTGCTGCTGTATCTGCTTTGGGCAGAACTGACTTGATGGAGGTGATGCCGTCAGCTACAGATGTAGCATAAGCACTGACAACAGGGAAGATCAGGCGTGTAGCCATTTCAAGGGCCACTCCGGCTTCGATGTTGATCTGCTTGCTGTAGTTCTCAAGGTAGATATCCACTCTGGATTCCAGCTCTTCTTTGGAAAGAACATCGTATTTACTGAAGAGTTCCACACTCTGTGCGCTGTTGTAAACAGGCAGGGCGGCAACGGTGGATTTCAGGTTGGGAAGTCCCCGTTTCTCGGCTTCAACGACCCAGTCGTCAGAGTATCCGTTTCCGTTGAAAACGATTTTCTCATGAGCACCGTATGTTTCAACAATAATCTTCTGGATTTCAGCGTTCACATCAGAGGCTTTTTCCAGTCTTGTGGCGAACTCGTCCAGGATTGCCGCTACAGCAGTGTTGAGAACAACATTGGGTCCGGCGATGGACTGGGAAGAACCAACCATTCTGAACTCAAACTTGTTACCGGTGAAGGCAAAGGGTGATGTTCTGTTTCTGTCGGTCATGTCCATGGGAAGCTTGGGCAGTGATGTGGCACCAATTTCCATGAGTTTGCCGTCAAGAGCTTCTACGGGTTTGCCGGCAGCCATTTTTTCCAGGATATCAGAGAGCTGATCTCCCAGGAAGATGGAGATGATGGCAGGAGGAGCTTCGTTGGCTCCCAGTCTGTGGTCATTTCCGGAGCTGGCGGCAGAGGCTCTCAGAAGAGGAGCGTATACATCAACAGCCTTGATGGTGGCAACACAGAACAGGAGGAACTGCGCATTGTCATGGGGAGTGTCTCCGGGGTTCAGCAGGTTGATGCCGTCATCAGTACAGATGGACCAGTTGTTGTGTTTACCGTTACCGTTTACTCCGGCAAAGGGTTTTTCATGGAGCAGACAGGCCAGGTCATGCTTGTCGGCTACTTTTTTCATCATTTCCATGGTGAGCTGGTTTCCGTCTGTGGCCACTGAAGCGTTGGCATAAACGGGAGCCATTTCAAACTGGTTGGGGGCTACTTCGTTGTGCTGTGTTTTGGCGGAGATTCCCAGTTTCCAGAGCTCAGTGTTCAGATCTCTCATGAAATCGGCAACTCTGTCCTTGATGGCACCGAAGTAGTGGTCATCCAGTTCCTGTCCCTTGGCACTCATGGTTCCGAAAACGGTTCTTCCGGTGAGTTTCAGGTCGGGTCTGGCCAGAAAGTAATCCTTGTCTACCAGGAAGTACTCCTGCTCGGGACCTACAGAACAGGTGACTCTCTTGGAGCTGGTGTTACCCATTACCTTGAGAATTCTCATGGCCTGTTTGCTGATGGCATCAGTTGAACGGAGGAGGGGAGTCTTTTTATCCAGAGCCTCTCCGGTGTAGGAAACAAAGGCTGTGGGAATGGTCAGTGTGAGACCGGTGTTGTCCTGTTTCAGGAATGCAGGGGATGATGTATCCCAGGCTGTATATCCACGGGCTTCGAAAGTCGCTCTTAATCCGCCGTTGGGGAAGGAAGAGGCATCAGGCTCACCCTGGATGAGTTCTTTTCCGGAGAACTCCATAAGGATTGTTCCATCGCTTTCGGGAGAGATGAAAGCATCGTGCTTTTCAGCGGTAAGACCGGTAAGGGGCTGGAACCAGTGAGTATAGTGGGTGGCGCCTTTTTCAATGGCCCAGTCTTTCATGGCAGAAGCAATTACTTCGGCAACATCAAGAGACAGTTCACACTCTCCCACCTGTACTTTTTTAAACTCTTTAAAGACGCTTTTGGGCAGTCTTTCTTTCATTACCGCTTCACTGAAGCAGTTCTCCCCGTAAATGCTTACCAGGGGTGTTTCTGAATAATCAACGCTCATCATTCTTCTCCTAATTCCCTATAGTTATTTAAATACTATGCCCGAATCAGTTCACGGGCCGCAGGGTTTCCATATAATATGGGATTCATTATTTGTTTACCTTATATGCAGGTTCTGTGCCATTCTGGTAAGAAATGATTAAAAAATAGTTAAGTGTTTTATTAGAAAGGAAATAGAATGGGAGAGGAAAGTGTTTTGATTATTTGGAAATACAAAGATGCATAAAAAAGTTACATTAAAGTATAAAAAATAATGACGACCTACGAAAATGTAGTTAGGGGTGCTCTTCTGATAAGTCTGTCGGCCCTGCCTGGTCAGGACCGGGAGGCTGTCATTCCTACCGGTCCCGTTTTTTTAAAACTCCCTGTTTCTGTCAGTACAAGGATCTCATTTATTACCCTTTAATATAAGCCCTGAATGTTGCCTACCGCAAAGATTACCAGTGAGACAATGACAGTGGTAAACAGAGTCATGACCAGGCCGGACCGGGCAAAATCTCTGATCGAGAAAAAGCCGGCAGCGTAGGGGATTACGTTTGTGGGACTGGATGTTACCAGAATAAAGGCCAGTGAGGCTGTAATTGATGCCGGAAGGGCAATGGACAGAGCATCGAGACCCAGATTTTCCGCCAGGGCAATCATTATGGGAATCACGATTGTGGCGGTAACAGAGTTACTTGATAATGCCACTTTCAGGATCATGACAATCAGCACTATGGCTCCTACCCGGAGGAGGGGAGAGAAGCTGCCGATGCCCCCCAGAAGAACAAAGCTCAGCCAGCCGGCGGCTCCGGATTCATAGAGCATCATGCCGATGGATATACCGGAGACAACCAGTATGATGCCGCTCCAGGAAATATCCTCTTCGATCTCCTTCCATTTCAGTCCCGAGACTCCCGGAAAAAAGAAGAGGGTCGCCGTGAACAGAACAGGCATGGAGACGGGAATGGATATTCCCAGAACCCGACCCAGAAAGCCCGAACTCAGCCAGAGAACCACTGTCAGGATAAAAATGACAAGAGTCAGTTTCTCCTCACGGTCCATGGGGGGGTAGTTGTCAAATTCATGCCTCAGCTCTTCTCTTGTTTTTTTCAGATGCTTCACCTCAGGTTTGAATATGATCATCAGCAGTGCCCATCCGATGGGGAGAAGAAGAATCACAGCAGGTACACCGTAGAGCATCCACATGGTAAAACTCAGATCCACACCGGCCATCTCCTTCAGAAATCCAATGGCTATGGGATTGGGGCCGGCTCCTGCGGGAGTTCCGATTCCGCCGATAAGAGGACCCCAGACACAGGCGATCATCAGGGCTTTACCGAAGTTGCTTTTCTGCCTTTCACAGCCCTCTTCCTCAAGGATGGACACTCCCAGGGGCAGGAGCATGGCCGCCACCGCCATATTGGTAATCCACATGGACAGAAGGGCTCCCACAAGCATAAAGCCGGCTATAATCAGGCCGGTGTTGTTGCCGGTTCTAGACAGGAGGAAAACACTGATTCTCTTTCCCAGTCCTGATTTAGTTATAAAAGCCGAGAGGATCAGAACCCCGATAAAGAAGGTTATAATATGATTTCCGAATCCCGCCCTGACAATGTTCTTGAAGCTGTCCACATTGAACACAGACAGAAGAACCACTCCCAGCATACCTGTAATATGAAAGGGCAGGGCTTCGGTCATCCACATGATCAGACAGAACAGCAGTATTCCCATGGATATCTGTCCCTGAAGAGACAGATACCCTTTGCCCGCATCCCTGATGGACTCCGGCAGGGGGAGGGCCATCATAAGCATCATCACAACAAACCCCAGGGAGAGGTAAAAGAGTTTTTTCCGGTTTTCTCTGGACATATTATCTCCCTTCCTCTGTCAAAGCCTGTTTCAGCAGATCACCCACCAGACGGGGGCGTTGGGCAACCAGAGCACCCGCCGCCTCCAGGGCGGCGACCTTACCTTCCACGGTTCCTTTTCCCCCGGTGGCTATGGCTCCGGCATGACCCATTCTCTTTCCTTTGGGTGCCGTGCGCCCTCCCAGGAAGGCTACCAGAGGTTTGGTGAACAGACCTTTGTTCATGGCATCCGCCACCTCTTCCTCCATGGTGCCTCCCAGTTCTCCGATGATGACAACGGCATCGGTTTCAGGGTCATCCTGATAGGCAGGCAGCAGTTCGGCAAAGCGGGTTCCGGGAACAGGATCTCCTCCCACTCCCACCAGTGTGGACACGCCGTATCCGGCGCGGACAACCATGGCGGTTACTTCATTTGTCAGAGAGCCGCTTCTGGTCATCACACCGATCCGGCCTTCCTTATAAACCCGTTCAATCCAGTAGGGGAAAAAACCCATCATGGCTTTTCCCGGTGAGATGACACCGGAGGTATTTCCCCCGATCACCAGAGCGTCTGCCTGCCGGGCGGCTTTCCGGATTTCCATGGTTTCATGAAGGGGAATGCCGTCAGCTATGGTGACAATCTTTTTGATCCCCGCATCCAGGGCCTCGAAAACAGCATCTTTTGTAAACCGGGGAGGGACAAAGAGCATGCTGGCTTCCACTTCGTGTTCAGCCGCAGCCTCTCTGACGGAGTTGTAGACAGGGATACCTTCCACCTGCTGTCCTTTTTTTCCGGGTGTGACACCGCAGGTAATACGGGTTCCCATCTCCTTCATATGCTTTGTCCAGTAGCTGCCTTCCTTCCCGGTAATGCCCTGGATCAGCACTTTTGTGTCTTTATTTATGAAAATACTCATCTGCTTTCTCCCCTGCAAAGACTGACGGCTTTCCGGACCGCCTCTTCTGTGTCCGTCAGGGGGTCCAGACCCGCTGCGGCCAGTGTCTTGTGAGCGGCTTCTTCATTGGTTCCTCTTATACAGGTGACAATGGGAATCTCCGGCTTCAGTTCCTGCATGGCGCTGACAATGCCCTCTGCCATAACATCGGCTCTGGCAATGGTTCCGAAGGTTACAACCAGAAGAACCTTTGCCGTCCTGTTGCGCAGGCAGAGCTCCATAGCCCTTTTGGCTCTTTTGTAGTTGGGACCGCCGAACTCCAGATAATTGGCCACCGTACCGCCTTCATAATTAATCAGATCGTAGACAGTTGTTGTAAGACCGGCTCCGGCGCACATCAGACTGATTTCTCCGTCAAACTGAAGATAGGGTATCCCGTCCTGAGCCGCTTCAAAATCCATATCCGAATCAAAATGCTCTCTTGTAATGCTGTACTCTTCCTGGCGGTGGGCAGAGTTGTCATCAATCATGATCTTGCCGTCACCGGCGATCAGCTCTCCCTGTTTTGTCAGGAACAGGGGATTTATCTCAACCAGTTCCGCATCGTAGTCTTTGAAAATACTGAAGAGCTTTATGACCACGGGGATCAGCTTTTTAGCAAGATCTCCCTCCACACCGGCTCTGTAGATCAGGTCTCTGGCCTGAAAGGGGAGAAGACCTCTGGTGATATCCGCATATTCAAAGTGAATCTTTTCCGGGGATTCTGCAGCCAGAGTTTCTATTTCCACACCCCCTTCGATGCTGAGCATGAACATGGCCTCTGCCTTTTCGGCATCGATGGTGACAGAAATATAAATTTCCTGATCAATATCAACTGCTTTTTCCACCAGAAGGCGTCTGACGCCGTGGGGACTGTCAAAGAGCTCCTGTGCTTTTTGTCCGGCTTCTTCGGGAGAGCTGACCAGCTGGATCAGACCGGCCTTTCCCCGTCCTCCCCTGAGGACCTGAGATTTAAGAACCACAGGACATTCCAGATCTTTGGCCGCCTGTTCTGCTTCAGACGCCGTCAGGGCTGTGAGAGAGGGGGGGACAGTCAGACCGTATCGGGCAAAGACTTCTTTCGCCTGGTACTCGAATAACTTCATACAAGCCTCCTACTTACCGTACTTCTGCCAGAACTCGGCGAAGAACTCTTCATCCTCCGGTTTGTTCACAGGAAGGAGATCGGAAACCCAGGTGATATTCAGAAAGTGTTTGTAATAGATGTTTTCAGTGGTAATATTGCCCCCCCATGTTCCGCAACCCAGGGTGACTGTAGAGGGCATGCCATTAAAAAAGTTGCCGCCGTTTGCAGGCGCCTGGGGCTGGTTGACCATAATCCGGCTGGATTTCATGTTCTCTCCCAGAAACTCCACATAGTCCCTGTTGGCTGTATGGATGCCGCAGGAGTGGCCTGTGCCGCAGTTGTCGGTCAGCCGTTTCAGTATCTCATATCCTTCAGAAAAGTCGGAATATTTCCACACCGTCAGAACCGGGGAGAGCTTTTCTTCTGCAAAGCGGTCTTCTTCCAGGGGCATTTCCCCTTCCACTACCAGCATTCTCTTGTCCTGAGGGATGGTCAGTCCCGCATGCTCTGCTATGTGCTGTGCCGATTTGGCAACAATCCCGGGATTCAGAGCCACATGGCCTTTTTTATTGGGAATCCACATCCAGTTCTTCAATGTTTCCCTTTCTTCTCCCCGGCATATGTATCCTCCTTCCACAGAACCCAGAAGCTCCAAGGCCCTGTCGTAAAGACTTTCGTGTACAATAATGCTGTTTTCAGAGGAGCAGGAGGTGGCATGGTCGAAGCATTTGCTTAAGGCTACTTTTCCCATGGCATCTTCTATATCCGCATCTTCGGCTATAATCTGCACAGAGTTGCCCGGGCCTACACCGTAGGCCGGTGTGCCGCTGGAATAGGCTGCTTTGACCATGGCGCCGCCGCCTGTGGCCAGAACCAGATCCACCTGTTTCATCAGCTCTCCCGTGGCGGGTATGGAGGGCTCTGCAATGATCTGGATCAGATCTTCGGGAGCACCGACCTTTTTAAGTCCCTGTCTCATAAACTCAACCGCTTTGGCTGATGCGGCTCTGGAACGGGGGTGGGGGGCGAAGATGACGGCATTCCGGCCCTTGAGGATGGTCACGGCATTGGAACCGGGGGTGGCAGTCGGATTGGTAACAGGAGTCAGGGCTCCCACAACACCTACGGGCTTGGCATATTTGCTGATGCCCCGCTTTTCGTCTCTTTCGATCAGTCCCACGGACAAGGCGCCTTTGACATCGGCCATGACTCCCAGAATCTTACCTTTATGTTTCTTTATTTTATCTTCCACATTACCCATGCCTGTCTCTTCTACAGCCATTTCGGCAAGAATCTTTATATTGTCATCCTTATATACTTCCCAGCCGATTGCCATGCACACATCATCAATCTGCTGCTGGCTGTATCCGGCAACCTGCTGTTGGGCGGTTCTGGCTTTCTCTACCAGTTCCTGAATCATGGATTCAACGGCATCGTTATTCTGCTTCTCCATCTTTCCTTCCTTTATATATTACTTACAGAAACTAACTAATAGAAAAATAGCATTGAAC
>JAQQAM010000143.1 GCA_028532905.1 Spirochaetales bacterium | reverse complement strand
GAGGGGAGAGCTCTTCAATCACAATTCCCGTCAGGTGTTCCACCCTTGTGGTCACACTGGTCCTGTCATTCAATGAATCCAGAACAAGCATTCCTGATACAGGACCTCTGATATTTTCAGCAGAAAGGGATACAGACAGGAGAAATAAACAAAGAAGTATAATTGTGCTGCGTTTTTTCATTGCTGTTCCTTTATGAGCAGGTTCTCAGGATCAACGGGACTACCGTTTCGTCTTATCTCAAAATGGAGATGAGGCCCTGTGGAAACTCCAGTATTTCCCGACTCCCCGATCACATCGCCTTCGAGAACTTTCTGATTACTCTTAACCAGAATTCTATCCAGATGACTATAGAGACTAGTATAACCGTTTCTGTGCTTAATTATAATGAATTTTCCATAATCTTCCAATTCTCCCCGGGATAAAATAACACCATCGCCGCAGGCATAAACAGGAGAGTTCATAGAAGCCCGGTAGTCTGTCCCTGTATGTAGATGCCATTTCCCTGTGACAGGATGATTCCTGTAGCCATAGACAGATGTTATTATTCTCTGATCCAGGGGAGACCGGAACAGGGGCAGAACAAAGCGTGTTTTGCGGGAGGGAGGAAGATTGACTCCCTGGTAGTAATCCACCCTCACCTGATTACCGTCTATACTGAGAATCAGCTCCAGGGGATGAAAATCCTTCAGATCGGATCTCAGACCCTGCATCCAGCTGGAAGCCGATGTTCTATGAAGGTATAATCCGGGGGCTGAAGGAATCACAAGCTCCTGACCGGCTTTAAAATCGTTCAGGTTTTCAATGCCGTTTATGGTGGCCAGGGTATCAACGGGCAGGTTAAAAGCCGCAGACAGCATCATCAGGCTGTCACCGGAACCGGTTCTGTACCGATAAATGGACAGGGGAAGGCTGCTGACGCCCCGGGCATTGTTGTAATACCAGGACTCCGTTTCCCTCTGCTGCTGTTTGAACAGATCATCTTTGTAGGCACTGGTGGACTGTATAAGAGGATATTGGGCAAAGAGCAGGGATGACTGGAGAAACAAAAGGAGGAATACCGTTTTCTGTGTTATCCGGTTCATTTTACCCATCTCGCTCATTTCCGATCAGGAAGAAAAGGGGACAGAAGCTCATCAGGAATGTGCTGAAATCCCCCGCCTTTTCCCAGGGCACGGTCCCGTCTGTTCTTTCCGTGATAATCCGAACCGCCGGATATAATTAAACCCAGTTCTTCTGCAAGTGCTTCAAACCGGGCCATCTGATTCTTGTTGGCTCCCGAGTGTCTGGCTTCAATACCGTCCAGGCCGAGCTCCTTCCACTCTCTGAACCTCTCCGGCATTTTTCCCCAGGACAGATAGAGGGAAAGGGGATGTGCGATGACAGCCTTACCGCCTGCCTCGTGTATCAGTTGTATACCCTTTTCCAGTTCAATGACCTCTTTGGGTAGGTAGAATTTCTGTCCCACTCCCAGAAAGCGGTCAAAGGCGTGCTTGATGTTTTTGGCCACTTTTTTTTCCACCAGAACCCGGGCAAAATGGGGGCGGGCAATAATTCTGCCTCCAGCCGCTTTTTCCAGGTCTCTGTGGCTTATGTCAATTCCATCCTGTCTGATGAGCTCCACCATCTGTTCGTTTCTGTTATTTCTGTGTTCCCGTATTTCATCCAGAAAGAGGGCGAGGCTGGAGTTGTGCCAGTCTTCAAGGCCCAGTCCTAACAGGTGAAATTCACCGGGGTGATGCTTTATTTCAAGCTCAATACCGGGAATAAAAATGATACCCGCTTCAGATGCTGACGCCGCGGCTTCATCAAGACCGTCAAGAGTGTCATGGTCTGTGAGGGCAATGGCTCTGAGTCCGGCTTCCCGTGCTTCCCGGATCAGTTCGGCAGGTGTGCAGGTTCCGTCAGACGCTGTTGAGTGGGTATGAAGATCAATCATCAGCAAAGAATAGAATCTTTGTCTCCTTAATTCAAGAGATGTGCAGCCAAAGAGATGCTGAGATTTTTGGACTATTAAAGTAATTCAATGTTTTTTTTCCGCTTACTTTTATTGTTAGTCCTGTGGATAAAGATTATAATAAATGTTGACACTCATGATCACTAAGAATTAATATTAAATCCAAGTTTGTTTCAGGAGCCCGAATGCCCCCTAAAGCCATTTCATTTAAAGCCAACTCGATTGTCTACTTTAAGGGTGATAAAGGCGAAAGTGTCTATATTCTCCAGAAAGGACAGGTTTCCCTGAATTACCTGGATATACAGACAGGTCAGGAGATGCACGATTTTGTCCAGACCGGAGAGTTCTTCGGTGTAAAAGCGGCATTCGGCAAGTATCCCCACGATGAAACAGCTGTTGTTCTTGTAGACTCAACGGTCATTCAGTTTTCCGTGGAAGACTTTGAACAGCTCCTTTCCTCCAACAGCCGGATTATCATGAAAATGCTGAAGGTTTTCTCCAATCAGCTGCGGCGCATTCACAAGCAGGTCAGAAGCCTTATGTCCGGCGATGAACAGGTGGATGCGGAGAAGGGACTCTATTCAGTGGGTGAATATTACTTCAAGAATAAAAAGCACGATAAAGCGGCGGATGCCTTTAACCGTTATATGATATATTACCCCGCCGGCAGATATGTGGATGAGGTCCGCCGGAAAATCGAATACTCAGAAAGTCAGAGGGGAGTGTCAGGGGATGATTTTTCACAGGCTCCTCAGCAGCCCGCCCCTCCCAAAACGGCTTATACCATGGAACAGGCTGTTTCCATCAGGAACAGCGGGAATTATCCGGAAGCCCTCAAAGCTTTTGTCCGAGTGGCACAGTCTTTTCCGGACCACAGGATTTTTGCTGAGTTTGAGGCGGGAATATGTCTTTATAAACTGAAAAAAGGAAATGAAACCATAAAACATTTTACTGAAATCCTGAAGAGGAATCCGGCTCACGACAGAATGGGTGAAGCCCTGTATTACATAGGAAAATCCTACCTCATGATTGAGGATAAAGAGAAGGCCAGAGGTTTTCTGACAAAATCGTCTTCCCTCCTTCCCCAGGACAGCCCTGAAATAAGGGATGCCGCATTGATACTTGAACAGATGGGGGGCGCCTGATGGCACTGGATTTATCGGTTTTTAACAGATTCGCTGTCACTTTCAAAGCCGGCTCGGTTATTTTCTGTGAATATGAGCCGGGAGATTCCTTCTATCTGATTCAGTCCGGAAAGGTTAAAATTGTTAAAATTTTCGGAGATATTGAGAAGACCATTGATATTCTGCAGCCCGGTGAGTTCTTCGGAGAAATGGCTCTTCTGGAGGAAGCTCCCCGGAGTGCTACAATTATTGCTGTTGAAGAAACAAAGCTTCTGGAATTCAACCGGGAGAACTTCGAAATCCTGATGCAGGGGAATCCTCAGATTGCCCTGAAGCTGCTGAAACTGTTTTCAAAACGAATATACGATCAGAAACGGCGCTTTCAGATTCTGACACTGGAAGATGTTCTGGCCAGAGTGGCAGATGTTTTTCTTATGCTTTCGGAAGGTCAGGTTCTTGATGAAGATGAGATCGAAGACGGAAGACGGGAGTTTTACACTTCCATTGATGATATAGCCCACTGGGCAGGGATGAGCCCTGACGAATGCAGAAAAACTCTTGATCAGTTTGTTTCTCAAAGACGTGTCGAGGTGTTTGAAAACAAGATTGTGGTTAAAAATATAAACGACTTTAAACGATTTGTTTCATCCAGCAGAAACAAGCAGGAAAAAGCAGACTCCTGAAGGGGAGCCAGTTTTTTCCGGGAAAGCATACATCCGAAACAAAGACTGACTCCATTAAAAAACAGATCCCTTCAGCTCAATAATCTTGCTCCATAATAAATCTTATGACTGATAAGGATCTCAGGAATAATCCTTGAGGAAGGAGAGCTCTTTTTCTATTTCACCCTCATTAGGAGTATTCAGCTCAAGAAGCCTTCTTAAATGAATCATGCTGTCCAGGTCAATTTCTCTGAAGAAAAAGCCCCTTTCTGATCCCTCTTCATGGACGAGCACGGAAGTTGTATCTATTTCTATATCACTGGAAGCCAGTTTGATCTTCAGATTGACCGTATCACCTTTTTTCAGCCGTTTATCATCAAGTGATACGAGAATACCTTTTAAGGATATATTCTTAAGAGCAAAAGGGATGTTCTCCCCGTCATCCATTACGATATAGCCCTGAGTTTGAAAATCTGCTCTGTAAAACTTTCTGTGTTCGTTTGAACTCATTCTTATCCCCTTCATTTTCATTATCGAATTAAATTAAGAAACTGTCAATTTTTGCTCATTTTTTATGCACTTCTTTTTTTATTTACAGCTTGATATTCTCCGGACTGCGGGTATAATATCCTGCAGATGCCAAAATAGCTCAGGGGTAGAGCAACGCTCTCGTAAAGCGTAGGTCGTGGGTTCAATTCCCACTTTTGGCTGTATTCCTGTATCGGGAAATGATTCTAATCTGGTTCAAGAGAAGCTGAAACCGCTTAGGCAACCGCAGAATCTTTAAATACACCATCATTTGCTCTTCAGTAAGAAGAGCCGGGTGACGTTTATTTATTGCAAAGCGGAGACAGTATTATGAACCATCGTATCGGCCGGAACATCGGCCTTGATTATTCCTTTACCTTCTTAAGTAATCTCAACCTTCTGCATGCCCTGTGGATGATCTGGCTCTCTTTAAGAGGTTTTTCACTGTTGGAGCTGGGGCTTTTAGAGGGAATATTCCATGCCACCTCATTCCTTATGGAAGTGCCGACCGGAGCGGTAGCTGATCTGTGGGGGCGCCGGAACAGCCGGGTTCTGGGACGGCTGTTTTTTCTGTTGAGCATCTTTTTCCTCTGGCAGGCGGATTCCTTTCTTTTTCAGGCTGTAGGCTTCGCCCTGACAGCTATCGGCTATAATCTGGAGTCCGGTGCCGGGGATGCCCTGGTATATGATTCTCTGGCTCATTTGCAAAGAGATCATGAGTATATGGGAATAAAGGGTAAAAAAGAGCTGATCTACCAGTGTGCTTCTGTCACGGCTTTTCTGACAGGGGGATATATTGCCACCAGAAACTATAACTATGTATTTTCCATTGTGGCAGTTGTTGCTGTTTTATCTCTGATTAATGCTCTTTTCATGGTGGAACCGCCCATTAAAAAAACCGCAGCTCCTGTGGAAGGAAGTTTAATCAAGAAGATTCTGGGCTCTTTAATACAGCAGACCAGAGACAGTCTTCTGGTTATTAAAAAAGAACCCAGGATTGCCTTCCTCATTGTGTATACAGAGGCCGTTTTTGTTTTTGTCACAACCCAGTATTTTTATCTCCAGACCTGGTGGAAGTTCGCCGGATACACGGAGTGGTATATGGGGGTCGTGTTTGCCTGTCAGGGCCTGCTGGCTGGTCTTTCTGCTGTTCTGGCACCTAAACTGGATAAACGTTTCGGAGAGGAGAAACTTCTTGCCGCTGTTCCCGTTTTGCTTCTGATTTCCCTGTGGGGCACCGCGGTTTTTTCTGTAAAAGGTGTTTTCTTCATTCTGATAGGAGCCTTTGAAGGCATTCTGATGGTTACTGTGAGTGACTATATCAATAAGCTGATCCCCAGTGAATTCCGGGCTACCATTCTCAGTTACCAGTCTATGGTGTTCAGCCTGCTGATGATCCTCCTCTTTCCGGTGATCGGTTGGATTGGGGACCTTTACTCTCTTGATGTCTCTCTCTATATTATTGCCGGTACAGGTTCTGCCGTCTTTCTGCTGTATAAGATTTTTGAATCTGTAAAAAGAGTGAAACAATGAGAATTTTATTCCCGCTTGCTGTGGTACTGACATTCTCTTATAATAAATGAAAAGAGGTAAACCACTGTGCGTGCATTGATTGTAGATGATGATTTTATCAGCAGAAAACTGATGTTGAAATATCTGAGAGCTTATTGTGAGTGTGATGTTGCCATAAGCGGTGATGAAGCCCGGACAGCCTTTCAGCTTGCATGGACTGAGCAGACTCCCTACGATGTCATATATCTGGATATTGTTATTCCCGGTCAGAACGGACTGGAAGTCCTGAAATATATCAGAGAGTATGAAGTGGGCAGGGGAATTACCGATTCTGCCAAAGTTATAATGGTGTCCGGCCTGGATGATCAGAACCAGGTAAAGAATGCCTATCAGTTTGAATGCGACAGTTACCTGATTAAACCGATTACCCACGACAAGGTACTTCATGCGTCCAATGAGGCTGGTGTGAAACTTGTCAATATGAATAAATAGCTACTCGATTTTTTCGATCTTTATCATATTTGTTGTTTTACTTTCCAGAAGCGGAATGCCAGTTGCGTATATAACATTATCTCCGGCTTTTACATAACCCCTTTCTCTTGCCAGATGGAGTGCCTCTTTCAGGGTGCTGTCCGTATCGGTCACATGCATGATCTTTTCCGCCTTGACTCCCCAGACAATGTTCAGATAGCGAATGGTTTTTTCATTCTGGGTAAAGGCCAGGATAGGCACAGATGTTCTGTACTGGCTCAATAAACGGGCCGTCCGGCCTGACTGTGTGATGGCAATCATATACTTTGCCTGAGACTGCTCCGCCATGACACAGGCAGCGTGGCAGATAAGGGCTTCCGATGTTCTCAGCTTCTCTCTCCTGCGCATAGTGACCAGTCTGTCTTCTGTCAGGTTCTGTTCGGCGGTTTTAACAATCTTTTTCATGGTTCTGACAGCCTCTGCAGGATAATTTCCAACAGAGGTTTCACCGCTCAGCATAACCGCATCTGTACCGTCAAAAACCGCATTGGCCACATCAGAAGCTTCGGCTCTTGTAGGGCGGGGATTGGTAATCATGGAATCCAGCATCTGAGTCGCTGTTATAACAGGTTTATTTTCACTGTTGCACAGAGCTATAATCCGTTTCTGTGCAACCGGGACCTCTTCACTGGGAATTTCCACACCCAGATCACCCCTGGCCACCATAATAATATCCGCTTCATTCACAATCGACTCTAGATCATCCAGGGCCTCGGGTTTCTCGACTTTGGCAATAATGGGAAGGGAACAGCCCTGTTCCTGCAGAAGGGTTCTCAATTCTTTGATATCCTCTCCTCTTCTGACAAAAGAGAGAGCTATATAATCAATTTCCGCTTTGGCAAGAAAGGATACGTCTCTTCTGTCCTTTTCGGTCAATGCTGAAAGACTGATCGGTACTCCCGGCAGATTGATTCCCTTCCTGGATTTGAGAATCCCGTCATTCATGACTTCACACTCAATATCCGGTGCACCCACCTTTGTGACCTTCAGCTGTATAAGACCATCGTCTATAAGGATGCTGTGTCCCGGGGAAATATCCTCGGCCAGACCCGGATATCCTGCTGTGAATTTCCGGGGATCCTTGTTATCCGGATCACTGCACAGGGTAATAAACTCCCCTTTCTTAACAGGAATATCATGGGGAAGAACGCCCAGGCGGATTTTCGGGCCGCTTAAGTCTGCCAGAATGGGTAGTGGGCATTGCAGCTTTTGTGATGTTTCATTCACATAGTTGATAAGCCTCATCAGCTCGGCCGGTTCTCCGTGTGAGCAGTTGATTCTGGCCACATTGAGGCCGGCTTCCATCATTTCCTGCAGGACGGCCGGGTCTTCACAGGCAGGTCCTATGGTTCCGATTATCTTGGTTCTTGAGAATTCCTGTTTAATATTCATATTTTAATTATGGTTCACAAACAGGTGAAAAAAAAGGGAAATTCAGGCTATAGCCATATTGGCTGAGATAATCAGTTCATTGGGTGATGTTCTTACATCAGCTTTGAAATCAGCCAGTCCGAACTGAACGGCTTCTGTTTCACTGTCATCCTGGAGAATCTTCTGGATGGATTCCATCACAAGGGCGGCATCATTTTTACAGCAGTCAGGCAGAACAAGGAGAATTTCAGATTTTCCCAGTCGGAAAAGGGTATCCGATTCTCTTACCCGGTTTACAATTCTTCTCGTAATGGAATGAATATAGTCATCTCTGCTGTTATTCACCTCCATATAGCATACAGTGAGGGGGATCTTGTAGCGCTGTGACCATTTCATTGTCTGTTTCAGTACCCTCATGCCGCCGCTTTTACTGAAAATGCCCATCAGAGGGTCCTGTTCTTCATCGCTCCAGTCATTCTTTAAATTCAACAGTTCAGTCCGGAGGGATTCATTTTCCTTTTTGAGTTCATCCCTTTCCAGAGAAAGATATCCGGTAATCAGAATCAGAAGGTGTGTGAGTATACCGCCATGGATTGCCAGATCCAATGCGGTAAAGGTCTGATGCAGATATCCTGCCAGGCAATAGGAGACAAGAAGAGACAAATAGAGAGTCAGTTTTCCCTGAAGTCCCTGAGGGGAAATCAGTAAAAACTGTATGGAGAATACAGCCAGAATAATATGGTATAAGGCCAGAGAATTGAGAGTCGACAACTGGAGGATAAGCAGGGGAGTCACTATGGAAACAGGAATAACCGTTAAAACACTGATTCTGTTCACATATACAATCAGAAAGATCCAGCTTACTGAAAAAAGCTGTATGACCATAAAAAAGAGGGTTGTCTTACCGGTATAATAATTCGCCCCTATAAAGAGGCTGAATAAAAGACTGATGATGATTAAAGTATAAATATGAGGGTCTTTACCGGAATCTGACATATATTTTAAACCTTGCTGTTTGATTATTACTATTTTCGGCTGTCAGAGTCTGTAAATTGATGAAAAAGAGCAGCCCGAAGGCTGCTCTCTGCAGTATTTATGAATGGGGAAACTATTTCAGAGCTTCAACAATTCTTTCCATGGCTTTTTCTACATTTTCAAGACTGTTAAAGGCACTGATCCGGATATAACCTTCACCGCATTTTCCGAAACCGCTGCCGGGTGTCAGAACTACACCGGCTTTGTTCAGGATAATATCGAAGGTTTCCCAGCTGTCCCTTCCGGTATTCACCCAGATGTAGGGAGAGTTGACACCCCCTGTACAGCTGAAACCGGCTTCTTTCATTTTTTTCAGAATGATAGACGCATTATTCAGGTAGTAGTCGCTGAGTTCCCTGACCTGCTTTTTTCCTTCTTCAGAGTAAACTGCTGCAGCGGCTTTCTGTACGGGATAGGACACACCGTTGAATTTGGTAGAGTGTCTTCTGTTCCAGAGATTCTGCAGATTGTGGGCATTTCCTTCAGCATCGTACACCTGGCATTCTGAGGGAACCACCGTATAGGCGCATCTTGTTCCGGTAAATCCGGCAGTTTTGGAAAAGCTTCTGAACTCAACAGCCACTTTCTCAGCACCGGGTATTTCGTAGG
>JAQQAM010000142.1 GCA_028532905.1 Spirochaetales bacterium | reverse complement strand
TGGGAATCAGCCCCTTTATCTGCCCCCAATCCTCTCTGATCATCATTGTTGAGGATATCCAGCTGTATCCTGTTGAGCTGTATGAGACGGGGATTCCCATTATAACAGCAGCCACCAGACGGTTGAGCGGCAGGATTTTTGACCCCCGGATCAAGAGCCTCAACTACCTGAACAACATCATGGCCAAAATGGAAGCCGTTGATGCCGGCTGCCTTGAGGCGGTTATGCTCAGTGAAGAGGGATATGTCTGCGAGTGTACGGGAGATAATATCTTTATGGTGAAAGACGGCCGCCTCCTGACACCGGCGTCCTGGCACGGCATGCTGGAGGGGATTACCCGCAACACCATACTGGATCTGGCGGATGCCCTGGACATCCCTTCGGAAGAGACCACATTGACCCGCTTTGACCTGTATACGGCGGATGAATGCTTCCTCACAGGTTCGGGAGCCGAGCTGATTCCGGTTATTTCGGTGGATAAACGGACTGTGGGAGACGGAAAACCGGGTCCCCTGACCCTGACGCTCAAAGAGGCTTTTACAAAACTGATCTATTCCTGAACCCTGGTCAGACACAAGCTTCTCCCTGAAGTTCCTTTTCTATATACTTGAATAGACTTCAAGGAGTTTTTTATTAATACTGAAAAAAATCACATTATTCCGGGAACCTTCCCTTTCTCACCAAAGAAGGTTCCCTTTTACTACGGATGGGTCGTCCTTGCTGCCGGTGCCCTGGGTATCCTCTTCAGCATTCCCGGACAGACCATGGGGGTGTCTGTCTATACAGACCATCTGATTAAGAATCTGAAACTCAGCCGGATTCAGATTTCTACAGCCTATATGATAGGAACCCTGGCCAGTTCATTTGTAATGACCAGAGCCGGGGTGTTCTATGACCGCTTTGGAGCCCGGGTGGCAGCCGCCGGTTCGGCACTGGGTCTGGGACTCTGTCTTATACTTCTCTCCTATTCAGTTGAGATCACTGGCGCTCTGAGCTCTCTTCTCCCCATACAGGGAGCTCAGGGAGCCTTTGCTTTTATGATTCTGGGTTTCTTCGGTATCCGCTTTTTCGGACAGGGGGTGCTGACACTGGTTTCAAGGGGCATGGTGATGCGCTGGTTCGAGGCCCACAGGGGCTTTGCCTCTGCTGTGATGGGGATCTTTACAGCCTTCGGCTTCTCCTATGCTCCCCGGATACTGCAGGGTCTGATTGAACTGTCCGACTGGAACAGATCCTGGATGTATATGGGACTTTTTATGATAGTCCTGATTATTCCCTTTATTATTACAGTCTTCCGGGACAGCCCCGAGGACTGCGGCATGGAGATGGAAGAGGGAGTGACCATCCGGACCGGCAGTAAAGCGAAACAGAAAGAGCCGGTCCGTTCCTGCACTCTGGAAGAAGCCCGAAGAGATCCGAGGCTCTGGTGTTATATGGGTATTCTCTTCTTCTGGGCCCTCTACAATACAGCCTTCACCTTTCATGTAACTTCCATATTTTCATCAATGGGGAAGACCACAACTCAGGCCGTGGCTATCTTTCTGCCTATATCCTTTCTGTCGGTGGGCTCCCGTTTTCTGGGCAGCTGGCTCAGTGATATAATCGATATGAAATATCATTTTTATGCCACAGTCATTTCCATTATTGCCGGAGCCTATGCCCTCACCCTCCCCTACAGTACGAGGTCTCAGCTTCTTCTGATTGGAGGCTTCGGGGTAGCCGGAGGTCTGTTCGGTGTCATCAATTCGGTTACCTGGCCTAAACTCTACGGCCGGGAGCATCTGGGGGCTATTTCAGGTATGGCCATGAGCGCCATGGTTGCCGGCAGCGCCCTGGGTCCCTGGAGTTTTAGTCTGATGGAAACCATATGGGGGCACTACAGACACACCGGCTGGCTGGGCGTTCTGGCAGCCGGCCTTCTGGGACTGGCCGGCATTCCGGTCCTGTCAGGAAAGAAGACCGGATGAGGAGACTACTGTTCAGTCAAAGTGATCAGCCGTTTAATCGCCTCTCCCGTTGACCGTTCCATAGTGCCGGCGGCAGACAGGGCGTCATGTAGGAGGGAGGTGCTTTCCAGCATCTCCTCCACTCGTCTGTTCACCTGGGAGCTCAGCTCCTGAAGATGCACAAGACTGGCTTCCGCCTTTTCCCTGCTGATTCTGATCTCAGACGATTCACTCAGAACCTGATTCGATTCATTCTGTACCGACTCAAGGCTGTCCCTGATGGCATCTCCCTGCCGGTTCTGTTCATCCAGAACCCCTTTCATCTCATTCAGATTGTTCCTGAAATCCGTAATACTCTGCTGAATGTTCAGAAACTGGGTTTCCACATTTTCCGTGGCACTGACCATTCCCCTGATTTCTGAAAGGATCTCTTTCAGCTCTTTGTCAGACTCGGAAGACTGATCGGCTGTCTGTTCGGCCAGTTTGCGGATTTCATCGGCCACGACAGCAAATCCTTTTCCTGCGTCTCCCGCATGGGCGGCTTCAATGGCGGCATTCATAGCCAGCATATTGGTCTGGCTGGAAATACCGGAAATCAGCTCATTGGTCTCAATCAGTCTTTCAGAACGGCGGCTCACCGCTGTTGCCAGCTGACTCATATTCGTCATCAGCTCTTCTCCGGAGGAACTGGATTCAGACAGATCCCTGAAGGAATCCTCCATTCCGGCAAAGCGCTTGAACAGTTCCTCTGTTTCCTCCAGAAGGGTTGCAATAGTTGTAGCCGCCCGTTCCGTCTGCTCCGACTGCCTGTTGATTCCTGCATCCAGAGACGTGAGGAAGGTGTTCAGCTTGCTTGATGCCTCGGCATTCTCATTAATTCCCTGGTTCTGACTGCTGACTTCCTTGTCCACGGAGTTGATGTGGCCTGTGATTTCCGAAACAGCCTCCCGGGCACTCTCCATACTGCGGTTCAGGGCCTGACCCGATTCAGACAGGTTGCCCCCGGCCAGGCGGATCTCCTGAAACAGGGCTTCCAACTGACGGCTTGAGACTTCCAGATCATGGCTCAGGCGGTCGCTTCTGTCCTTGGCAGCCGTAAACTGTCTGGCCAGAAGAAAAGCCATACAGAGGAGAAAACCCATCATACCGAAGCTGAGGATGGATTTAGTCTGAAGAATGACCATGGCATTCAGAACATCATTCACAAAAGCCACCATCAGAATCATAATACCCACCAGGGCATAAACGGCGCTGTCCCTTTTTCTGCGGACAATTCTGACGCCAATATAAATGATATAGATATTCTGGAGTATCATGATCATCTGCTGAACAGTAATAAAGGAAGTTGAAAAAACCGACGGTGTAAATAGGATGATCAGGGAGTAGAGTCCCGACAGCCCCAGGGAAATGAACAGAGGGACTTTGTGGACATCCTTCGGATACAGTTCTTTTAAAAGAACAACCATAGCCGTTCCGATAGTGGCAAAGGTCAGGTATTCCACCCGGATCAGGATCTGCCAGCTTAAGGCAGGAATCAGTTCCTGTATAAATATGGACTCCGTAACCAGGGCTCTGACTACGGCGATCATGGTAAAGAGAAAAAAGTATAAATAGGATTTTTCCTTCATAAACAGGGTGAGTACCAGATAGTAGATCATCATGGAAAGAGAAACTCCGATCAGAAGCATTTCCAGTCCCCGTTTACGGTCCCATCCGGATTTTATCTGTCCGTATTCCCCCAGAACCATCTGTTCCTGAATGCCTCCGGTGTACTGATGGAAGTTACTGATCTGAATACTGATTTCAAGTTCTTCTATATGGGGAGGAATTATAAAGATTTCCTTATCATAAAGGGGAACTGTACTCTTTTTAGAGGTGCCCGCCACACCAGCCTGCCCCGCCAGAACGGAGTTGAAATAGACCCTGTAGGCATTATTCGGTCTGTTCAGTTCCAGTGCCAGGGGAGGTTCATCCCCGGAAAGGCTTACAGTCATACTGTAGGTGGCATATCCCGTACTCCCGGGGGTTCTGCCGGACCCCAGATCGTAGGAATTCCAGGAGGAAGGAACCTTTACATAAGCATCGAAGCTCCCCGGCTGCTCCAGCTGCTGTTCCCAGGCAAACTCCCATTCGCCGTTCAAGGGTACCGGACGGTTCCAGTCATGTTGAGAAAGGTCCAGTTTACCCTTGTTTACGCTTTGTCCGAAACCGCTGGCCGCTGTAAATATTATAAGAATACCGAGGATAACTTTTTTCATGCCCCAATTATTCCAGTAAAACACAGGGATTGTAAAGCATTTTACCCCCGAAAGAACCCTATCCTCCCTGTGTACTATTCAGGGCAGACTCCCGATGCAGAAAATACGAATAAAACGTCATATCGGCCTGCACATTTTACTGTTTTTCTATACAATACGGCTTACACTTGAATCAAGCCTACGAGCAACAGGAGTCCCTGAATGAGTATTTACTACATGGACGGAGAGTTTATTGAATCTGACAAGGCAGTCCTGCCGGTCAACGATATGGCCGTGCTGAGGGGATATGCCATTTTCGACTATATGAGAACCTACAGGGGCAGACCCTTTTACCTGAAAGAACATATCAGAAGATTCGCCCATTCCGGAGACTGTATGGGACTTCCCCTCCCCCTGTCTGAACAAGAAATCTATGACGTGGTCATGGAAACCCTGTCCCGGAACAGTTTTGAAGAATCAAATGTGAGGATCATCTATACCGGGGGCATCAGTGCCGATTCAGTCAGTCCCGGGGGCAATGGAAAGTTCATTGTTATGGTCACCGAACGGATGAAACTCCCCGAATGGTGGTACACAGAGGGAGTGAAAATCATCACAGCCCAGGTGGAACGCTATATGCCCGAGGCCAAAAGTACCAACTATATGAATGCCGTACTCACTCAGCAGCAGGCTAAAAAAGCCGGAGCCGTTGAAGCCGTCTATGTAGACCGGAAGGGAAATGTCCACGAAGGGACGACCACCAATATTTTCCTCCATCTGGACGGCCGCTGGGTCACTCCGGACAGGGATATCCTTCCGGGAATTACCCGCTCTGTCATAATTGAACTGATGGAATCCGAGTTTACCGTGGAGCCGGGAGAAGTCAGCAGAGAGGATCTGCTCCGGGCGGATGAGATTTTCATCTCTGCCAGCAATAAGGAAATCATACCGGTTATTCAGGTTGATGAGGTAAAGATTGCATCAGGCAGGGTTGGAGACAAAACCCGGAAAGTGATGGATCTGTTCAGAAACTACACAGAAGCCTACGGCAGAGGTGAAATTTCAGAGAAATAACTCCCCGGCGGCGGCAGCATCCCCCTTTAATTTGTCCCAAAGCCCTCCCCTGATCCCTCCTGCTGTATTATAGTAACAGTAATACACACAAAGGGAGATGGACTTATAATGGATGGTTCCCGGGAAACAGATACACTCACAACCCTGCCCTATGAACGGACAGATGCGGATTCGGTTAAACCCAATATCCTGATTTTGATGACCGGCCAGCAGAGATTCGACAGCTTCAGAGCGGGGGGAGCGGAGTTCATGTATACTCCTCAGCTTGACAGACTGGCCGCATCGGGACGTCTGTACAGCAATGCCTTTACTCCCGTTCCCGACGGAATGCCTGCGCGGCACAATCTGCTCACCGGACTGACAGGGAAAACCCACGGCTGCACCGACGGCAACAGCAGTTTTGCGGTTCCCGGATGGATTCAGAGCTGCCCCAAACTTCTGTCGGACCACGGTTATGAGACCCTGTCCATAGGAAAAAACCGTTTTTTTCCGCCCCGGCGGCATCATGGATATGACAGGATTCATCTGATGGAACCCCACCCCCGTTTCAGGGAAGAGGACGACTATGCCCTCTATCTGAAGAATCAGGGATACGGCCACATTCTCAACATCCACGGCTGTGAGAATCTGCTGTATCATATCCCCCAGAATCCCCTGCTGCCGGAGGAACACCAGGGTGATACCTGGATAGCCGACAGGGCTCTGGATTTTCTGGAAACCAACAGAGGAAGGCATCCCTGGATGATGAAGCTGAGCTGGCACACACCCCATCCTCCCCAGTCGCCTGCCGGAAGATTCACAGAACTCTACACAGAAAAGGAACTCCCCCCCTTAAGAAAATCCACAACCCCTCTGAGCCATACAGCCGGCAGCAACGCCGAACAGTTCAGAAAGATTCCCTCAGAGTGGTTCAAACGGTACAGGGAGCTTTACTACAGTGCCGTATCACAGGTGGACTACAACATAGGCCGGGTTCTGGACTGTCTGGAAGATACGGATCAGAGACGGAATACCCTGATCATTTTCCTCAGTGACCACGGCGATATGCTGGGAGACCATGACTGTATGGAAAAAGGTCTGCCCTATGACAGCTGTACCAGAATCCCCCTGATTCTGAGTTATCCGGAGAAAATCAGTCCCGGTGAAGTGAATCACGATTTTGCAGACCTCAACGATATTTTCCCCACTATACTGGATGCCGCGGGAATACAGTTTTCCTACACCACCACAAAACTGCCGGGAGAAAGTCTTCTTCTGGACAGTCAATCCGGCCGGAAAGACCGGAAGGCCCAATATGTGGAATACGGATCAGGCAGCAGAAGATGGATATCCCTGCGGACAGAAGATTACAAATTCAATTACTATTACAGAGAGGGGCGGGAAGAATTATTTGATCTGAAGAACGATTCGGATGAGAGCCGGAACCTTCTGTTCAGTTCACAGGATGAAAAAGTACAGAAGGTCAGAACAGATCTCCGCTCCCGGCTGATGGAGATGGAGAGGCTGTGGGGGCCTGAGGGCTGTCTGAGTGAAGATGACTTCATCTCCCTGGAAGGAAGCAGTGAGAATCATGACACAGCAGGCCGGTACCCTGTGTTCCAGAAGAGCATAAAAGATCCCAGAGAGCAGAACAGAATGAACAGCTTTGTGGATGAAGTGCTCCAGTGTGTTGAAAAAGAGAGTATTGTGGATCTGGAACAGCTGGATCTTGAAAAATGGCAGAAAGAGGGAGATTTCAGCGACAAACAGGTCCGGGATCTACTGGTGAAGGAAAAGAAACTGCGTTCCAGACCTCCGGCCGCAGTGGCAGGACAAAGCAAACAACAGGAGTAGGCAATGAAACAGACAAGAGATGAGGCAGTGGCACTGTTTAAGGAGTTCAATACATCGGAGAGCCTGTATACCCATGCCCTTTCGGTAGAAGCGGTTATGCGCTATGCCGCCCGGCAGAGGGGATATGATCCTGAATTCTGGGGAATGGTGGGGCTTCTTCATGACATCGACTATGAACAGTATCCTGAAGAGCATTGTGTGAAGGCCGAAGAGATTCTGAAGGAAAGAGACTGGCCGGAAGAACTCATTCACGGAGTGGTCTCCCACGGCTGGGGCATCTGCAGCACCGTGGAGCCGGAACACGAGATGGAAAAAGTTCTCTATGCCTGTGATGAACTCACAGGACTGATAACGGCGACCGTTTATGTAAGACCCTCAAAGAGTATTATGGACCTGGGAGTCAAATCGGTGAAAAAGAAGTGGAAGGCCAAGGGCTTTTCTGCAGGTGTGGATCGGAGCATCATAGAAAAAGGAGCCGCCCTGTTGGGAATGGAAACAGGCGAACTCATAGAAATGACCATTGAAGGCATGAAAACGGCAGCTCAGGAAACCGGACTGGCAGGAGAATAATGAAACGAAATCCCCATATTCAACCCCTTACAGAGACCATTGAAGACCAGGTGGCAGGCAACCCCCTGCTCAATATCGACACCTTTATTATCCCCTCCCCCTATATTCGGGATCCGGATATTGAAAAAGACAGGGACTACAGCTGTGTCTGGGTGGATGAGGGAGAAATACTGGGGTATATGCTGGTCTATACGGACCGCTACAAAAGGAATTTCCACATCTATAAACTGGTCACCAGCCCCTTCGGGAGAGGAAGGGGCATCGGTACGGCCTTTATAGAATCTCTGGCGTCCAAAATACCCGGCAACGGAAGAGTGTATCTGTATATATGGGAAAAACAGGGAGATACCATTGAGTTTTTCCAGAACAAGGGATTCCGTCAGGGTGAGCCCATTGTCTACAGAAATCTTGTGTACTGCCACATGCTGGCGGACAAACACGATATTCTGGTTCTGGACAGACGCAAGCAGCAGGTCGCTCCTCTGGCCTCTGAAGAGATAGGAAAAACACGGCACGATGCCCGGAAAACCCTGAGACTCATGTCCAATATGGTGGATATGCTGTCCATGGATAATGCAGACAGGATCATTGAGGATATCAACAGGGAAACCACAACCATGATCAATATGCTCAACTCCTACAGAGACAATCTGCTGGCCTCCCATACAGTGAATCTGCAGGATGTGATCCTGGAGAGGATCATTCCCTACATCGAAGCCTCAACCACCCCCTGTGAACTCCATCTGGAACTGAAAACCAGAGGAGCCTTTGTTCCCGGTTCTTTTGTAAATATTGGACGGGCACTGATCAATATGGCCTCCAACTCTCTGGATGCCATCAGCGACAGCGGCCGCAGGGGGGTGATCCGCATATCCCTTCTGCGGGATGTGGATCATATTCTTCTGGAACTGGAAGATAACGGAACGGGAATACCCAAAGAAAAACTGACCATCGGAAAAGACGGACTCCCCGCCTTTGTGGGGGTCACCACCAAGGGGAACAAAACCGGAGAAGGTCTGGGGACACGCCAGATTTATGCCACCTTCGGAGCTGAGAACATTGATGTTGTCAGCCGCCCCGGAGAGGGGACTGTCTGGAAAATCAGACTGAAAAAAATCTCAGGAAAAATGGATAAATGGCATATCCAGATGGAACGCCGCCTCAACGAATTCAAGGTTCTCTGGGAAAAACCGGATGTCCATGAGGGAGCCAGCCGCAATGCGGTGATTGCTTCCATCTGGCAGCTGCGGAAGATGGAGATATTCCTATTCGATCTGATTCTGAAGTTCAGCAAATTCCATAATATCAGAGTTATTTTCCGAACGGTCCTGTCTTATGTGGAAGGGGCTCTCAGCCGGGAGAAATTCGAGGAAGAGCTCTCCTCATACCGCTGTGAAGACGAAAGTATGAAACTCTGGCTTCTGGAGATTTCCCAGGAGATCAAAGCCCGGAAGGAAAAGCTGAAGACAGCCCGGAAGGAGGAAGATTTTCGGGGAGCCCTGTTCAAAAGTTACGGCCAGGCTCTGAACAACATCATTATCTTTACCATGAACCCGGAAAACGGCAACTTCAGGGCCACAGACAGAAAACTGGCGGAGCATCTTGATTTTGCCCCTTATCTGAAAAAGGACAAGGAGCAGCTGGTTCGGGGCGAGTTTATCGGTGACATGAATAACGACAAGAAACCGATCATTCTGGGGGTATGGACCGTTACATCCGATGAAGATCTGATGACAAAACTGAAACTGATCCGCTCTGCCGCCCAGAGACTCCTTGAAATGGGCATACACCCCTCAAAAAAGGTTTCCTTTTACCAGACCACATACATCCGTCACAGTGAAGACATTGACAGCAATGCTTCCTGTACATTCAGAGAACTGACAGAATGCAGTGATGACGATTTAAGACGTTTTACCAGACCCGCAGACGATGAGTTCCAGAACTTCTTTGCAGCGGCGGATTAGAATGCCTGTACATCTTCATACAGGGTAGTGAGCCGAAAAACCGGACGGACAAAAAAAGCCCCCGGGAAAAGGAGGAAACCCGGAGGCGAGCAAAATGAAAAAAATCTACAAATTCTTAGGAGAATTCCTGTTGTTCTACACACTGAAAACCAGAGAACAGACAGGGGGTTACAAAAAATTATTCTTTTATTTCATAGTTTTTTTTCTGCAGTCCTCTGCCCATGAGAACCGAGGTTCCGATAATCAACGGAAGTGAGACAGCATAGCGGATTATTGTGAATTTTACCCCCAGGTAGGAGCTCTCGAACAGGGTCATGGGAACCCGGACTACCGTTGAGGCGGCGATATACGTGAAAATGACTGTCAGACGGGCCCCTTTTTTATACAAAGCGGCTGCCACCGGCAGGCAGACAATCATGGGACCCACAGTGGTTCCTCCCAGCAGAACAGCCCAGAGAAAACTCACCGCTCCCCCCTCTTCTCCCAGATGCCGCTCAATAATTTCCCTGTTCACCCACACATCAAAAAGAGCAATCAGGATAAAAACAAAAGGGAGAATCTTCAGCATGGAAAGTATGTTGGAGGCAAAGATCCTTCCGATGGCCCCCGGCGCTTCAGGGTCTAGAACAAAAAGAGCGGCTAAAGCTCCCATACAGATAATTATTATGACGGTCAGTGATATTGTCTTCCGGTTCATTAAAATATCTCCCCGTAACAGATCCCTGTTACTACAGCCACAGTAAGAGCAATGACAAATGACACCAGATTCCTGAGCAAAGAGACCTTCATTCCCAGATACTGCTTCTCAACCGGAAGAGTCAGAAGACCGACCATCATCAGAGACGAAGTAAAGGCGGCAATGACCATATAAGGAACACCGCTGTCCCGGAGAACTCCCCCCAGAGGAAAAGCGATAAATCCCGGAATAAGGGCAATGGTCCCCAGAACAGTTGCTGAGAGCATTGCCAGCCAACGGTTTTCCCCGCCCAGATAACGGGACATCACATCCGGGGGAAAGTAGTACAGGATAATGGCAATCAGAATGACCATAATCAGGATCATGGGGACGATCTTAAGCAGCCGTTTGCCTGCCATTTTCAAGGCTTTCATGCTCTTCTTTCTGTCTTTCAGAAAAGAGATCAGCAGCAGTACTGCTGTGAGTGATGATAAAATGATAAATTCCATTCACAATGCCTCGGTTTACAATCAGGGTAGACTATTTCCGGCTGCCCTGTAGAGGGAATACCACTCTTCCCTGCTCAGGGAAAAGGAAGCGGCAGCAGCCATATCTTTGACACGGGAAATCTTTGTGGTTCCTATAATGGTCTGAATTCGGGCAGGATGGCGGAGAATCCAGGCCACGGCTATGGCGGAGTTGGTGACACCGTATTGTTCTGCCAGTCTGTCAATCTCTTTGTTCAGCTCAGGAAATTGATCATTGTTCAGAAACACGCCCTCAAAAAAACCGTACTGAAAGGGAGACCAGGCCTGAATGGTAATGTCATTAAGCCGGCAGTAATCCAGAATACCCCCGTCATGGTCTACGGAGGCATCCACCTTCATATTGACATTGAAACCTGAATCGATCATACCGCTGCGCATCAGACTGAGCTGCAGCTGGTTGAAGAGGAGGGGCTGTTTCACCGATTTTTTGAGCAGTTCTATCTGGAAAGGATTCTGGTTGCTCACACCGAAGTGCCTGACCTTGCCCTGCTCTTCCAGCTTGGTAAAGGCAGAGGCCACCTCATCCGGTTCCATCAGCGTATCGGGTCTGTGGAGCAGAAGGATATCCAGATAATCCGTATCCAGTCTCTTTAGTATACCCTCAACAGAGCTTACTATATGGCTCTCGGAGAAATCAAAAAAACCGTCCCGGATACCGCATTTTGACTGAAGGATAAGATCTTCCCGCCTGCAGGGACCCAGTGCCAGAGCTCTGGCAAAAACCTCTTCCGAAGCCCCCCCGCCGTAAATATCGGCATGGTCAAAAAAGGTGATACCCTCTTCTACGGACCCACAGATAAGCTCGTTTACCTGTTCAGGACTCATTTCTGCGATTCTCATGCACCCCAGGGCAACTGAAGGGATGGAAAGTCCGGAGACCGCTGTTTTAATTTCTGTCATATTAATACTCCTGAATTTCATCCTACACCAAAAGATTCAGAACATATACTCCCTGGGTCACGGCGGTGGGTGCGATTTACAGGCATAAAAAGAACCGGCTTTTTTATACCTTTTTTTCTTTACCTGTTTCCTGGAAAGTTCTATGATTTTCTGTAATCACCAATGGACTTGAACAGAATGGAAGTGGATACATGATTAAAAAAACCAAGTACCTTTCACAGAAAGAACGTGAGACTGCCAGGAAATATTATTTCCGTTTTGTCTCTTTTAACGGCGTCAGTTTCAGTTTTCTCGGAAACACAACGGTTTATCTGCTGGCTATTCTGTATGGGGCAACCAACCTGCAGCTGGGATATATCTCTGCAGCCGCCTACATTACGGGGGGACTGCTTATATTCTACCCCCGTCTGTTCAGAGGGAGATCCAGTAAACAGGTGGGTTATATCGCCTGGATGCTCAGAGGACTGGTATGCCTCGGCTATCTGATTCTCCCCTTTCTGAAAGGACCGTCAGCTGTCTGGATAATTCTTATCACCTATACTCTCTTCTGTATAACAAGAACCATCGGTGTCGCCATTCAGCAGTCCATACAGAAAATGATTTCCACCAGCCGGACCCGGGGAGAAGTGGTGATGACAGCATCCACCCGGTTTAATTCGATTGCTCTGGTTTCACGCTTTTTCAGTTATATTCTCACCTCTCTCCACTTTCTCTCGGAACTGGCCGGAATCCTGACCCTGCAGATGATCGGTGTCCTGGCCAATACTTTTGCCAGTCTCAATCTGAAGAAAATGCCCAACAGGGAGGTTGTGGATTATGAGCCCGGTCAGCATATAGGGAAAATTCTAAAAGAAGCCTTCAGTAAGAAAAGAGAGAAAACCATCCTCCTCCTGCGCTGGTCCGCAATCTGCATTGAAATACTCACCGCCATGACGGTTCCGTTTCTGAGGCAGTTTGCCGGATTCACGGCGGCACAGGTTTTTATGTATACCGTTATCATTACGGTCTCGTCGGTGGGGGCGGCCCTGATGATCCGTCCTTTTGCCGACAGAATGGGGAGCAGACCCTTTATTCTCCCTTCCGGAATAGCGGCGGGACTCCTATTTTTCACATGGATGACCATATCCCCTGAAAGGAGTCCGGAGTTTTTCTATATCCTTGGTTTTCTCACCGTGTTTATTCAGAACATTCTCTCTCTGTTGACGGCCCGCCTCTTTATTCAGTCCATTCCCGATGAAGGGTCTGTCTCCTTTACTTCCATGGATATTGTGGTCACATCCATTCTGGCTCTTCTTCTGGGATTCATCGCCGGAGGGCTGGCAGACCTGGGAACAGCCGGAGTGAATCTCCCTCTGTTGAATGTGTACGGGCTGACCTTTGCCCTGGCTCTTCTGATCTGTGTGTTTATCACCATTGTGGCCGCCGGCTTTTATGAAAAGGGAAGCGCCACCATGAAAAAGACATGGACCATGCTTTTTTCAATCGAACATATGAGGACCTTCCGTGACATCAGCAGACTGAGCAGCGGCAACAACACCCATAAACGGAAAACTCTGATTCTCTCACTGGCCTATACGGGATCATCCCTTGCCAATGAAGAGATCAGGCAGATGTTCCACAATCCCATCAGCTCAGAAAAATCGGACATAATGAAAACCCTTTTTGAGAGAAAAAGACCCGATTTAATACCCGACCTTATAAGAGAAGCGGAAGAAATCCATTCCCTGTACAGACAGGAAGCGATCTTCGCTCTGGGAGCCTACCCGTCCAACCGGGTAGAGAAAGCACTGATCAAGCTTCTGGATGATCCGGACAGTCTGACCGCGTCCAATGCCGCTAAATCCCTGGGGCGGATCGGACATACCGATAGCATGAGAAAAATATATGACAGATACATCAACGGCAGACGGGGGAATATCACACGGGATCTGAACTATCTCATTGCCCTGCACAATATGGCCCCCGACGGAGACTGGATGGAGAGTCTTTTTTCTAAAGAGATAAGCGCCCAGGGAGAGACCTATGAGCAGAGCCTGTATACCCTGTTCAGCCGTCAGAGGAATATGAGCCCCCCTCTGGGATGGATTTATCAGATGAATAATATGGAACAGGGAGAGGGAATTCATATCCTTCTGGATGAAACCAGGGAAATGGATCTGTTCTTCCAGGCTCAGCCCCGGTTATACGCCAGCTATTCGGAACAGGATTTCAGGGCCTTATGGATATGGTGTCAGGAAATCTTAAGGAAAGTACAAAACCCCGGCAAGGGGGCGGCTCCCCTGATCCGCTCGATACTCAATTTTGATGCTTCAGCTGGAAATTCCAGTAATTCTATCGCAGTATTGTACTATACCTATCAGATTTTATCCGAAGGAGGAGCTCTTTGATCAGCCCCGGGCAAATGCAGTCACTGTATCACGGCATGAGTGAAGCCCTGATCATAACAGACAAGTCAGGTCTTATTGAGAGCGTTAACCGCCGAGCCGAAGAATTGCTGGGAATGACCCAGAAAGAACTCCTGAAAAGGCATATTCATGCCCTTCTGACTCCCAGGCAGAGAGAAATCCGGAGCGAGGAGATTTCCAAAGACAAGACCACCGGCCTGATCATGTGGCTTCTCAATCCTGCCGAATCCCTTCAGGGAGACAGTGTCAATGAAGGGGGTGCCTCCACATTTCTGGCAGCCATGACCCATGAAATCAGAACGCCCAAGAACGGTATAATCGGCATGACGGACCTGGCCATTGAAGAAGAGCTCAGCCCGACTCTCAAGGAATATCTGAGCATTATAAAACTGTCTGCCAATTCTCTTATGCGGGTCATCAATGACATACTGGACTACTCAAAAATAGAATCGGGAAGCCTGAACATGGAAAACATCCCCATCCCCTTTCCTGTGTTTCTGGACAGCATTGTGAAACTGTTCACTCCCCAGGCTGAATCCAAGGGGCTGGAGTTCCGCTACCATCCGGAAGATGATATCCCTGAAATTATTATGGGCGACCCCGTAAGGATCAGACAGATCATTCAGAATCTGCTGAACAATGCCCTGAAATTCACACCCGAGGGCTATATTGAGTTTTCCAGTTATGTGGATACTGACAAATCAAGAATCTACTTCTCCATTTCAGATTCGGGAATCGGCATACCCGAAGAAAAACAGCATCTTCTGTTCAAGTCATTTACTCAGATCGATGCTTCTACAACAAGAAAATACGGTGGTACAGGTCTGGGCCTGGCCATCTGCGCCTATCTGACCAGCTGTATGGGGGGACAGATCGATGTGAACAGCAGAGCCTCCAGGGGCAGCACATTCCGGTTCTTTCTGCCCCTGATACTCCCGGAACAGGAGAAAGATGAAACCGGTACGGTGGAAGAAAAAAAACAGGATTTCCATCTGAGTTCCGAAGGTCCACTGATCCTCCTGCTGGAAGACAACCGTGTGAATCAGCTGCTGGCCGTGAAAACAATGGAGAAAGCTGGATACAGAGTTGTTACAGCGGAAGACGGATTCCAGGGAATAAAACGGTACAGGGAACACAAACCCGACCTGATTCTCATGGACATTCAGATGCCCGGAAAAGACGGGTATGAAACAGCTGCTGAAATTCGTGAAATGGAAGAAGGTCAGGATGAACAGACTCCCATAATAGCTCTGACCGCCCTGGCTCTTGATGCTGATAAAAAGAAGATAAAAAAAGCGGGAATGAACGATTTTCTGGGAAAACCTGTCAGTCCTATTGACCTAAAAGAGATGCTCCTTAAATATTGTAGAGAAAAATAGACTCCTTCTCATCAATGGCTGAACCTAAAAAGCCCCGGAGGAGTCGGAAGCTGAACAGCCATTATCTGCTGCAGAAGGAGCATACATGAAAATCCGGAAAACCCTTGAATCCGTAACCCCCTATGTTGCCGGAAAAACAAAAGCGGGAGCGGTCAAACTCTCGTCCAATGAAAACCCTCTGGGGCCCTCACCCAGAGCCCTGGCCGCTATCAGCAGAGAAATGAATCATCTGCACCGCTACCCCGACGGCAGATCGTCCCTGCTGATTCAGGCTCTGGCCGAACATTTCAGCCTCAGCAGTGACTGTTTTATTGCCGGAAACGGATCGGATGAAATTTTCGCTCTTATTGCAGGGACCTATCTGGAAGAAGGACAGGAAGTGGTCACCGCCGACTCCACTTTTTCAGAATATAATTTCTCGGGACTCCTTTTTGGAGGTCATGTAAAGAAGGTTCCTCTGGTGAAAGGACGCTTTGACCCGGATGGCCTTCTGAATGCAATTACAGAAAAAACCAGTCTGGTATTTATTGCCAATCCCAATAATCCCACCGGAACCTTCCTCAGCTGCAGTGAAATCAAAAGCTTTATGGATCGTCTGCCGGACTCTGTCATCCTTGTGCTGGATGAAGCTTATGCCGAGTTTGCCGGTCACAGGGATTTCTGTTCCGGCAGGGATATGGTGATGGATTACCCCAATCTGCTGGTGACCAGAACCTTCTCCAAAATATACGGACTGGCGGGACTCCGTCTGGGCTACGCCATGGGACACCCCGATCTGGTACAAGAGATCTTCCGCTCCAAACAGGCATTCAATGTCAACCTGCTGGCCCAGAAAGCCGGAGCCGAAGCCCTGAAGGATGATGAGTTTATCAGAAAGACTCTGAAACTCTGCAGCGACGGAAAGGAGTATCTCTACAAAGCCCTTGAAGAGAATGGCTTCTTTTTCTACCCCAGTGAAGCCAATTTTATCTGTATAAAGGTGGACAGAGACAGCAAAGAGGTCTTTGACTCCTTTCTGGATCAGGGGATGGCCATCCGTCCTCTGGCCTCCTTCGGAATGAATGAGTGGATACGCTACACCATCGGTACCGAAGAACAGAACAGGGAGTTCATCCGACTTCTGAAGACCCTGAAGGAGTAGCCGGGTGTACCTGCTCCTCTCTCTTCTGCTGCTGCCCCAGGTCATCAACTTTCTCCTGGCTCTGATCCCGGCGCTTATCCTTTTGGGATACTTTTACAGAAGAGACCCCCGTCCTGAACCCAGGCGTACCGTCACAAAGGCCTTTCTCTGGGGCATTGCCTCCACCCTCCCCGCGGTGGTCATAGAAATGCTCTTCACATCCCTCACTCCCTCAGGACTCCATCCCCTGGCGGCAGCGGCTGTCCGGGCTTTTATCATTGCGGCTCTGGTGGAAGAGAGCTGCAAGATGGCGGTTATCAACAAGTTTATCTATCAACTGCCCGAGTTTGACGAGGTCAATGACGGGATTGTTTACACCATGGCAGCTGGACTGGGTTTTGCCTTTCTGGAGAATATTCTGTACAGCATGAACTCCAGCCACCCCTGGAGCCTTCTTATTATGAGGGGTGTCACATCGGTCCCCCTTCACGGACTGGCCTCCGGACTGATGGGCTACTATATCGGAAAATCCAAATTCGCCCAGAAGGATATAAGATGGATCGGTCTGATCTGGGCGGTCTTCTACCACGGCCTCTACGACTTTTTCCTGTTCACCGGGACCGCCCTTGCCTGGCTCACCATTCCCCTCCTCCTGATCCTCTACAAGCATACCCGCAGTAAAATGGACAAGGCTGTGCAGGAAGACAGGGATGCCTACAGATTATAGCCACCGGGATTCATGACCGGATGTGAGAAAAACGATATTTTAACTTTTTTTAAACTTTCTATTGACAATTATCCGGATACAGCATATCTTCATTGAGCAAACGACGCAGGGTGGAGCAGTTGGCAGCTCGTCGGGCTCATAACCCGAAGGCCGTAGGTTCGAGTCCTACCCCTGCTAAAGCAATACAGAGTAAGGATTTATCCTTACTCTTTTTTATTTATAATCAGTAGAATTTACGGTACAAAACCGGGTAGGACTCGAACCTGAAATGCGGCTTCGAATACCTGGAGAAGCAAAATGACAGGAGGTCATTTTAGCATTGAAGGAGGGATTGCAGGGCAGCAGCAGGATGCTGTTGACCGAAAAGCGAGTCCTACCCCTGCTAAATCAAGATAGAGTAAGGATTTATCCTTACTCTTTTTTATTTATAATCAGTAGAATTTACGGTACAAAACCGGGTAGGACTCGAACCTGAAATGCGGCTTCGAATACCTGGAGCGCAATCTGACAGGAGGACATTCAGCCGGAACCGGTATGAATGTCCATCCGCTACAAATCCAACATGGATTGTGCCCCCTGCATCCTGAAAAAGTTTTCACAATGGTCACAAAAGAGACATCTATAAGTCATCCTGAAGTTTTAGGCTCAAAGGCATTAAACCGGGATGGGTGAAATAGATGACTGACCTTAAAAAATACAGAACAGTATTACTGTTGCCTTTACTGCTGAAATTGGTTTCCTGCGAAAACTTTCTTTCCGAAACAGTTGAGGACTTTGGAGAACTCTCCTATCTGGAGAGCATTGAAAGCTGGGAAGGGTGGACTTTTGACAGTCACAGTTCAGAAGCCGACCCGGATTATGAACAACTATTTGATTCCAACACGACGACTGTGCATCGTATGGACATTACTATTAACAGTGCCTATTACGAGATGATGGAAGATGATATGACAGATCTGTACGGCTCCTTTGGATCATCCGGTAGGATGACAATAGCCGATGACGATCCGATTTATGTGCCTGTCACAGTGGAGTTTAATGATCAGACCTGGTGGTACGTGGCCATGAGGTATAAGGGAAACTCCTCTTTGAGAGACTCCTGGCAGAGCGGTATTCATAAACTCCCCTTTCGTCTGAATTTTGACTATTACGATGATGTCTGGACTGTCATTGAAGGACAGAGATTCTGGGGATTCAGGAAAATGACATTCAGCAATGGGAAAAACGATGATCCTATGATCCGAGACGTGCTGGCATCCGAAACATACAGGGAAGCCGGAGTCGAAGCGGCCCGGGCAACATTCTGTGAGGTCTATATCGACTGCGGTGATGGAGAAGGACCTGTTTACTGGGGTCTTTATGCCATGATAGAGGATCCCTCTGATCAGATGCTGGAAGAACAGTTCGGCAGCAGCAGTGGTAATCTGTATAAACCGGATGATGAGTATAACTCGACACTCTCAGAAGATAATTTCAATACTGACTACTATGGTAAATCCAATAATGAAGATGAGGCGGACTGGAGTGACATCAAAGATTTAATTGAGGCCATAGACTCGTCAGGATTAAGCGATTCCACATGGCAGTCCACCATAGAATCTGTATTTGATGTTGATAAATTTCTGAAATATCTGGCCGTGAACAATACGATTCAGAACTGGGATGTTTATGGAGAAAAAGCCCATAACTACTATCTTTATGCAGATCCCAATGATGGAGACCGCTTTTCATGGTTTCCCTGGGACCTGAATGAATCATTCACCGACAGCAGCCTCTGTCTGAGTATTGATGTCGGCAGTGATTCATCCAGAGGGGCCTACAACGGATGGCCTCTTCTTGAAAACATACTGGATCTGGAAGACTACAGAGATGATTATGATAAATACATTGCCTCCTTTTTTGTAGATTCAGACAGCCTGTTTGATGAAACTCAGTTTGATTCATGGATAGACTGCTATGCCGCTCTGATAGAAGATTCTGTTACTGCGGAAATAGATGGGTATACCTGGCATGACAGTGGATATGACAGCAGTGATTTCTACAGTGATATTGATGATCTGAAAAATCAGATTTCAGGCAGACTCAGCAGGGCAGAAAGCTACCTCAGCGGGTATTGATTCCATGCAGAATTTGAATAGAATCTGCCAGGAGTTCCCCAGCATTCTGCTGAAGAACATGAATGCAGTAAGGCTGATGAACAGGAAAGAGGTGAAATACACAGTCCATAGGGAGCTCCTGCCTGTCATATTGGGGCGGGTGGTGGAAGACTACAAAATCCTTGACATCAACGGTGAAAATATAATGCCCTACAAGTCGGTCTATTTTGATACACAGGATTTTAAACTTTACGGCGCTCATCAGAACGGAAAACTGAACCGTTACAAAGTACGGTACAGGACTTATGAGCTGACAGGCAGCGAATATCTGGAAGTCAAATTCAAAAATAATAAAAAACGGGTTATCAAAAACCGAATAAAACTTGATGCAGAGGAAAATGTAAGGAAAACGACTGAATTCCTCCAGACGGCCCTACCCCCGGAACTGCAGAATCTGGAACAGAAATTGATTATCCGGTACCGGAGGCTGATGCTTGTGGATCATTCCGAAACCGAAAGAATCACAATTGATGTGAACCTTAAATGCGCAAGTTTTGATAAAGAAAATGAATATAACGATTTAGCAGTCATCGAGATCAAACATGAGGGTGATCTTAACAAATCAGTTATGGCTGGGGTCCTCAGTCAGATGAAGATCAAGAGACTGTCCTTCAGTAAATACTGCCTTGGTATATCCGATCTCTGCAGTGATGTAAAAAAGAATCATATGAAGATTAAAAACAGAGAAATCCGTAAATCTCTCTTTCTCCAGAAAAGACTTGAAATTAATTAGAAAGGAATAATTATGCTCCAAAATGATCTGATTCAACAGCTTATCTGTTATCATCCCGAAGTACAGATTCTCCTGCTGCGCTTTCTGATGAATATAATATTTATGACAATCCTGATGGGAACCTATTACAAAGTGAACAACAATTCACAATTCCTGTTCAATTTTATAGTATTTAACATTCTCATATTTTTTGTGGCCAGTTTTCTGAGCAGGATAGTTCTGGAAACCGGTTTTGCCTTTGGATTATTTGCCATTTTTTCTATACTCAGATACAGAACAGAGGCCATCCCCATAAAGGAAATGACCTTTATGTTTACATCCATCATCATGGCGACCATCAATTCAACAATTACATCGGAACTCTGTCTTGCTGAGATTGTATTCGCCAACATAATCATCGTTATGGCGATTTTTATCATGGAGAGAAAGTGGCTGAAAAACTATAAGCCTTCCCGGAAGATTCTGTTTGAACAGATTGAGCTGATTCATGAAGACAGAAGGGATGAACTGATCAGAGTCCTTGAAGAGAGAACCGGATATAAAATCAGCGATATTAAAGTAAACAAGATCGATTATCTGAAAGATACCGCCAGCATTACTGTGTATATGGAGTAGATTATGAAAAAAAAGATTCTGGTGTTCCTGATCCTGTGTTCAGCAGCAGTTCTTCAAGCTGATGACGGGACTGCCCATCAAAACTTTGGAGACTTTACTCTCTGGGGCATAGACTTTGATATGGGGGGGGAAATAAGAACCCGTTCCGCCTACCTGAACAACTATGATATGGATTATGAAACAGCAGACGGCAGTATTGCCTGGGATGCACGGGGCAGACTTGGCCTGAAGGTCACATGGGACTCCCCCTTTTATGTGAACAGCCTCCTGGAATGGGGAAATGTGGAATTTACCCAGGAGGATCTGAGCTTTGGAGATGTTCTGGATCTTGAGATGAAAGAACTGTATCTTGGTTTTCAGGAAAACTCCTTCAAGATGAAAGCCGGTATTATAGATATCAATACACCGGGAAACTATGTTTATGATAGTGATGAGTGGGGGCTGCAGGGCAAGTATGATTTTGACTTTTTGAAACTCAAAACATTCTATTCCGCAGCAAACCTGACTGAAGGGAATAACGAAAGTACTCAGCCCCTTGAATATATGGATCATCTCTTTTATCTGGGAGTGAATCAGGATACTCTGCTGGATCTGGACCTGTGGTCCATGTTCTATCATGGAGATACCGAAGAACTGACATATAATTCCTGCTGGCTTGGTTTCGAGACTGCCGGACAAATAAATGACTTCTCAATTGAAGCAGTCTATACCTATAACTTCGGAAAGGTTGTTACATACGCCCTCCCCCTCTCCGCTCATTTCACTAGGATTAAACTGAAGCTGGAACCAAACAAACGCAATACGATTTTCACACGATTCAATATGACAAGCGGCTCAGACGGTTCACTTGACACTCTGGGGCAGTTTCAGACCCTGGATGGTGAGGGAAATCTGGATACAGGACTCGGTCTGCTTTTCGGAGGAAGTCCCTATAGCAGTCAGGCATACTTTGATGATGAGAGTCTCAGTATAGTCAGTAATAACCTGAGCGATGGGGTGATCAGCTATAATGATCCCGGATTATTGATCTATGAACTGGGATATCGTTATGAATTTAAACATATAATGCCCCTTGATCTTGAAACAGAGTTTATTCTGGGAGCCGCCAACACAGGAGATCTGTTCAGAGGTGATGGATATTTTTACAGTCTTATTGGATTGGTAGCTGATATACACAACAGCCTCCAATTAAGCGACGGTCTCGAGTTTGATCTCTCCCTGTCCTATCTGCTGGCAGGCAATGCCTTTAATGCCGTTTATGAACTGAATACAGGAGAGACCCTGTCACTGGAAGACAGTTCCATGAAAATAGACTGTCAGCTGAAGTATTCTTTCTAGGGGATTAAACCGGAGTCAAATCAAACCAGAAAATAACACCTTCACTGTAATTTTCAGCCCCGCAGTTTTGACCATACTGCTCCTGAATGGCTTTTACAATGGATAAGCCCAGACCTGTTCCCCCGTATGCGCGGGTTCGGGCTTTATCCACTTTGTAGTAGCTGTCCCATATTTTTTCCAGGGAATCCTCCGGAATCTGAACTCCCTGGTTGGAGACTTTTACCCGAAGAAGATCCGATTCCGTTCTGACGAGGGTTACAGCAATCTTCCGTTCCCCCTCACAATGGTTGATGGCATTATCCAGATAGTTGACCAGAATCTGCTCTGTTTTATCCCTGTCAGCAGAGACCAGAAGAGTTCCGGCATGATGAAAGCTGAATTGAATATGGTTTTCCTGAAATTTCTTTCTGTATTTTTTGCCGGTATCCACTATGAGCTGGGCAATGTCAAACTCTTTGATTTCAAGGGGAATGAGCTGAGACTGAAGCTGTGACAGATCAAGAAGACTCCCCACATGTTTTTCCATTTTCTGAGTTTCATCCATTATAATACTGCAGTAATACTCTCTGCTTTCCCTGTCTTCACTGATATTATCCTGCAGACCTTCCGCATAGCCCTTAATCAGGGATAATGGAGTCCGCAGTTCATGAGAAACATTGGCAATAAATCCCTTTCGCATCTCATCTATCCGTCTTTTTCTCTCAATTTCATCCTGTAGAGAATGATTAAGAGAGTTCAGCTCGTTTAATGAATTGTGCAGCTGATCAGAGAGAGAGTTCAGGCTACGTCCCAAATCTCCGATTTCATCCTCATTATTGCTTTCATATTTCCTGCTGAAATCCAGTCTGGACATATCTCTGGCAATGGAGGTCAGCTCTTTAACGGGAGTTGTAAAAAACCGGGCAATCAGGAAGGCTGCCAGAATACCGACAATGAGATCAATGACTCCTGTAAACAGAATGAACTGAGTCGATATAATCACACTCTGCTCAATAGGCTCCACAGGATGATTCAGATGAATCATACCACCGTCTTCCATCAGATAATAAATATGGAGGATATGAGACTTTAATCTGTCATCGTATTCATCATTATAAATAAAATTGGAATCACTCCGCTTGTCTAATTCATCTCTGATCCAGCGGAAATCCGGTGGAGGAGGCAGAACGTTGATCCCCTGATGTCCGGGAGGGGGCAGATGTTCCGGATGCAATCCCGGCGGAAACTGAGGGGAGCTCTCCTCCTCCGGGTACAGAAGACCCCCCTCACTGGAAATGATTTCAATCATATACCCCTGCATTCTCTCAGCCCGTTCTATGGCTGTATCCAGTTCTGTATTATTCAAGGGAACCAGAGACGCAAGAAGCTCGCTGGTTTCGTGCATTTCCTTCTGATCCCTGAGAATATAGTAGGGTTTAAACAGAAAGGCTGTAAACAGAAAAGACAGAAGGAGAAACAGCAGTATAAGGGAAATGATCCAGGAAAATACCTTGGTCCTGATGGATAATTTTCTGAACATTACTCGACCTCGAAACGGTAGCCATAATTTCTCACTGTCTGAATATAAACAGAATAGTCCTGCAGTTTCTGCCTGAGTTTTTTGATATGGGTATCCACAGTCCGCATGCCTTTGTAATATTCAAAATCCCATACGGCATTCAGGATCTGTTCCCTGCTGAGAGCCTGGGAGGGATGATCCATAAGATAAAGGAGAAGTTCGTATTCCTTGGGAGCCAGATCCAGCTTCCGGGAGTCCATCAGGATGAAATGCCCCTGCCTGTTCAACTCAAGCCCCCCGAAGGATTCAGCAGGGCTATTCCTTTTTTCGATTTTTCTCCTCAGGGAATTGACCCGTGCCACAAGAACCCTGGGGCTGAAGGGTTTTCTGATATAGTCATCAGCTCCCAGTTCAAAACCGAAGATTTCATCCGAGTTGTCACAGCGTGCTGTCAGCATAAATACAGGAGTATCAGATTCCTCTTTAATCTTCCTGCATACCGACCAGCCGTCATACTTGGGCATCATCACATCAAGGATGACAAGTTGGATACTCTCTCTTGAAAAAATCTCAAGAGCCTGCTCTCCGTCTGCCGCTTCAAATGTAGAGTAGCCGTCTTTCTTCAGAAAATCAGCAATGAGTTTTCGCATTCTCGGTTCATCATCGGCAATGAGTACATTCATGACAGTACTGGCTCCTGTTTAATAGTATTTATTATACAGGGGAATGCCCCGCAGGGGAACGTTCAGGACCTATCATCTGCTTCCTGAACAGACAATAAAACTGTAATTTTTATACCAGCAGTTCACTTTTCTGAAACCTGCGTGTTTCATCCACTCCAGCTGATCTGCCAATGTGGACATTTTATCTTCTTTCATTCTTTCCAGTGCCGATTGAAATGCTTTTTCACTTATGCCTTTGTCCCTGACCTGACGGGCCCATACCGATCTGTACTGCTGCTCAATCTCAGGACTGTCACCCAATGCCTGATCAGCATTAATAAATACACCTTTATCATTCAGGTTCCTGTATATTTTCTGAAAAAGCTGTTTTTTTCCGATATCCGATAAATGATGAATGGATAATGCAGAAATGATAAGATCAAATTTGCCTTCTATAGGACTTTCTGAATAGTCTTTCACAACAAAATGAACGGACTTTTTGTTGTTTTCGAATCTTTTCCTGGCCTCATGAAGCATGCCCTGTGAAATATCATAAAGAGTCAACTCTGCATGAGGATACAGGGCGGACACCATGGAAGAAAAGAGTCCGGTACCTGCACCAAGATCAAGCACCTTTAATGATGCATCTTTCCCGAAAGGGATTTGTTCCAGGGCAGTTCCATAAAAATCTTCAAAACAGGGAACAAGAATTTTTCTTTCAGAGTCATAATCCAGGGCACAGTCATCAAACAGGGATTCAATTGACATACACAGTCCTTAACAATAATACTTAAACAATTGCAGTATTTATTAATTCTCAGATTATGAAAAGAGACGATTCCATGAATTGTAAAAATATATTTTCCGGACGGGGGGCTGATAATACGCTGCAACAGGATTGAAAGAAGACGCTTCAATCCCTATATACAATAAAAGCAATAATTATTTCCCATTGCATTGACAATTATTCTGAAAGAGTCTATCTTCTCAAAACACACGACGCAGGGTGGAGCAGTTGGCAGCTCGTCGGGCTCATAACCCGAAGGCCGTAGGTTCGAGTCCTACCCCTGCTAAATTGATATAAGGCAAAGATTTATCTTTGCCTTTTTTGTTTATAATCAGTAGATATTACGGTAAAATCCGGATCGGACTCGAACATTATAAACAATCGTGTATCTCTTTCAGCCGGGAGTACAGTGTAATGGCATCAGGAGTCCTGTTTAGCAGATACCCCTCGCAGTTCTCCAGCAGTACACTGTAATCAGACAGAACAGACAGATGAGGTCTTTCCTGCAGCCATTCCCGGAAGGAACGGATTTCCCCTTCATAGATTTTGCTGTCTGCCAGAATTCCCTCGATATACCCTTTCATTCTGATCTGATCACACAGAACAGGATCATTGTCTTTATCGCAGCATCCATATCTCCGGCAGAACTCTTCAAGAAAGTCCTTCTCGTCGTTTTGAATGATACGACAGCCGATGACACTGTCCAGAATCCGCAGCAGTTCGGAAACATGATGATGTCCGATTTTGTCTTTGTTCTGTTTTTTCCAGGAAGAGAGCTTATCCAGCTCTTTCTGATTAATAATGTCATCGGAGACAATACCGTATAGCAGTCCTTCAAGGGAAAGAAGGGCACGGTTTAATTCGGAGAGGCATTCTGGTTGATTCATACTCTTAATATAATAAACAGAGTTTCATCTGAAAAGGATTTTGTATTGTAGCCGGAAGTTCCTCACACTGGGCCAAAGGATCAATGTTCATAACCCACAGTATCTCCTGAGTTTGTAACAGCAATAAGCAGACCGGATGTAAAAATCATCAAGAAAGACAGTACCATCAGAATCCAGGGAAGGAGTGCAGGATTTGTCAGCTGCAGGATCACTCCCAGTAAGGGATTCAGCAGTGTGGAACCCAGATAGGCAAAACCCATCTGATAACCGATAAGAATCTGAGAAGAACTTCTGCCGAAGCGGTTCGGCGTTTCATGGAGCATGGCCGGAAAAACAGGTGCCAGTCCGAATCCTGTGAGGATCATCGCCGCAACAGTAAGGATCTTAGGCAGAGGCAGGGCAATCAGAATCAGTCCGCCAAGGGCGATAAGGAGGCCGCCCCGAAGCATCTGCGTATTGTTCAGTTTCATAGAGATAAAACCTGAGAGAAAACGTCCCAGAGTGATTCCTCCAAAATAAAAGGAGATCCAGAAGGCGGCTCTTTCTATGGAGAAACCTCTGGACTGTACCAGAAAACTGCTCCCCCAGAGCCCCAGGCCTCCTTCCACCACACTGTAGAGGATGAGAAAGACGAATGCCAGCCAGACACCCTTGATGCGGAACACATTTTCCCTGCGGTCAGTACTCTCCACAGAAGAGATCTCAGGGGCATCCCGTCCATCAGCCGGGTCTTCCGTCTTCTTCTGATTCTCCCTGTCAGCCTTCTTCCATAGGGGCAGAGAAAAAAGAAGGACCAGAGTAAATACAAATTGTATGATCGAAATCAGGCGGTATCCCGACTGCCAACTTCCGAATGTACTCAGAGAAAAAGACATCAGCACAGGCCCCAGTGTGGCTCCCACACCCCAAAAGGAATGGATCCAGTTCATATGCCTTGATTCATAATGAACGGCCACATAGTTATTCAGGGCAGAATCAACAGCTCCCCCTCCCAGGCCAAGAGGTACAGCCAGAATCAGAAGCCAGAGAAAGGCCGGGGCAAAAGAGATTCCCATAAGGGCTCCGGCGGTCAACAGACAACTGAGAAACGTAATGCGGCCGGTTCCGACCTTCTCAATAATATGTCCGCTCATAAAGCTGGAAACAACAGTGCTGCCTACAATCAGCATGGAGGCAAGACTACCGTCGCTGAGTTGAAGTCCCCACTGCCGGCTGATGGCGGGAAGAGCGGCTCCCAGAACTGAATCCGGAAGTCCGAGGCTTATAAAGGCAAAATAAATAATGAATAAAATAACAGTTGTAATCATGGTTATTCCTTAATCCTGCTAAAGCCGGTTTACTGCTTCAGCGGCGCATTCCTTAGTCCAAAAGGTTTTATTTTTCTACAATCTCAATACCGTTATAGAAAAAAGTCAAGAGAGCCCTTCTGCCCTTCTGAACACTGCAAAAAAAATCCCGCTCCGGAGAGCAGGATTTTTCTCAGAATAAAGAATCAGGGTCTGTCAGGACCACTTATCCATATCCAGTTCTTTTTCCCCTTTGGAGACCAGAATAGTTCCCACCATATCTCCTGTTACATTGGTAATGGTTCTTCCCATATCCAGAAGAGCATCAATACCGAGAATCATGGCATAGGCCGCTGCAACAGCAGAACCGGCTTCAATGGTGATACCGATGGAGTTTAAAACCATCAGAAGCATAATGGCACCGGCACCGGGTATACCGGCAGAACCGATGGAAGCCAGAACAGCGGTCAGAATAATGGTCAGCTGCTGTGTCATGTTCAGATCCATACCCACAGCGTTGGTGATAAACAGGGCGCAGACTCCCATATAGATGGCTGTACCGTCCATATTGATGGTGGCTCCCAGAGGCAGTGTGAAGGATGAGATTTTTTTGGGGACACCCAGGTTCTCATTCATATTTCTCATGGTAACGGGGAGAGTACCGCTTGAACTTCTGGTAACAAAAGCAGTAATCATAGCCTCTCTTGCGCCCTTGAAGAACTTGAGGTATCCCAGCTTATTGATAATCAGGAAGACACCGTAGACACCGGCAATCTGAAGAATAAATCCAGCATAGGCTGTCAGAGTAACCAGTCCCAGTGAACCGAAAGCACTGGCGCCCTGTTTTCCGAATACAACTGCAATCAGGGCGAATACACCGATGGGGGCATATTCCAGAATCCATTTTACGATGACATACATGACTTCGGCAGCACCGTCAAAAACATTGAAGAGTGTTTCACCGCTTTTTGCCAGTCTTTCATCCTCAGAGTTTCTGATAACAGCAATTCCGATACCGAACACAAGGGCAAAAAAGATTGTGGGAAGAACCTGTCCAGATGAAAGAGCACCGAAGGGGTTCTTGGGTATAATGGCGATCAGAGTATCAATGAATTTGGGCTGGGTCAGAGCTTTTCCGGCGGCATCCGCGGATGCTGACAGCTGAAGACCGGCACCGGGAGAGAATACATTGGCCACAAGAAGGCCGATGGAGACAGCCAGAGCAGATGTCAGCATGTAATAGATAAAGATCCGCACACCGATTTTACCCAGTTCCTTGGGCAGAATACTGGCAGCTCCCACGACCAGGGAGGTCAGAACCAGAGGCATAACGATCATCTTCAGCAGATTGACAAGGATGCTTCCCAGAGGCTGTATCACAGCAATAGAGGGGCCGACAATAATACCGAGTACGGCACCAAGAATAAGACCGATGAGAATTCTCAGCAGCAGGTTTGCATTGAAGTACCAGGAAAACAGGCCCTTCTTTTTTGTTTGATCACTCACTTAACTTTCCTTATGTGTTCTTATAATCAAGAACAGAATATTCCCCTGACGGGGCTATTCCATAATAGTTTTAAATCGTGAATAAACAAGTTAAGAATTCTTAATAATAATAGCGAAGAACTGTTCTCTCTTAACAGAATTTCTTATTCAGTATTTTTGTCTACAATCATCATACCCTGTGAGGATTCTACTGAATTTAAGCTTATACAGCCTCAATCTGCAGCCTGTCTGCAAGTGTCTGAAAAAGGTCATCTTCAAGTTCCCGATCTGTGATAATGGTGTCGATTTCATCCACATTGGCAAAGGAACGGACAGCTTTGGCTCCGAATTTGCTGGAATCGGACAGTAGAATGACCTGTGCATCCTGCCTGACAAACTCCCGCATCACCTCGGCCCGGTCAATGTCCCGGCACATGGCACCATCCTCCGCTGTGAAACCGTCCATCCCCATAAAGACCTTTGAAAAATTATAGTAGGACATATACTCCCTGATCATGGGACCTACCATAGTCTCACTTCCCTTCTGAAACTCGCCTCCCAGCAGAATCACTCTGACACCGGGAGCTTCCTTCAGCTGCCGGGCCACAAAGGCATTGTTCGTCAGAACATTGAGATTCCTGAACTCCTTCAGCTCTCTGGCTAGAAGGGCAATACAGGAACCGGCTTCCAGGAGTATGGTATCCCCCTCTTCAATCATGGAAGCGGCTGCTCTGGCAATTCTGATTTTGGCGGATGTGTTGATTCCCAGACGATGGGCTATATCATCCTTGGCGGGCAGAGCCGCTCCTCCTCTGGTTCTGACCAGAAGATCCTGTTCCTCCAGAACTCTGAGATCACTCCGGATGGTGACCAGGGACACAGCAAGCTTATCGGAAAGCTCCTGAACAGAGACGTCCCCCTGACTGACGAGATGCAGAATTCTCTTTTGACGCTGATTCATTCCAGTATTATAGAATCCCCCTTCCCGGGTGTAAATCTTCTTTTGAAAGGATAAAACAGACAATATGTGTTTTTTATGAATTCTCATAATTTTCGATAATAAGCATTTTGACTTTCGTTAGAAATATCTGATATTCTGTAAATAGAGAAAGAACTACGCGGCGACACGGAGGATCAGATGAATCAGAGAGTGGCGGAATACAGAGACAGAATACTGGGCACAAAGCCGGGGATCTGTACGGAAAGGGCCCGATTCTATACGGAAGCCTATAAAGAACACGCAGACAAACCGGTTATTATGAAACGAGCCTATGCTCTGAAAGAGACACTGGAAAAAATGAGCATCCGGATTGAACCGGAAGAGCTTATTGTGGGCAACCACTCCTCCGCTATTTATGCCGCTCCCATATTCCCCGAGTATGCGGTGGAATGGATTATCAAAGAAATTGATGAGTTTGAAAAACGCCCGGGAGATGCCTTTTTTCCGGATGCGGAATGCAAAAAGGAACTTCTTGAGATATGCAGAGAATGGGAAGGGAAAACCACTTTGGACAAGGGTCGGGCTCTGATGACAGAAGAGCTTCTGGCCATCCATGAAGCCGGAATCATCCGTGCCGAAGGCAACCTGACCTCCGGAGATGCCCATATTGCCGTTCACTTTCCTAAAGTCCTTGAAAAAGGGCTGGACTGGTATGTGAACTATGTAGAGGAACTTCTGGAAGATACTGATACGGTCAATGCGTCAGGTATAAAAAAATATCAGTACTATAATGCCACTCTTATTTCACTGAGAGCCCTTCAAAGGTTTATTATACGCTATGCGGAGCTGGCCGAGCTTCTGGCCGGCAGCAGCAGAGACAGCCGCAGGACAGAAGAACTCAGAATCATCGCCGAAAACTGCCGTAATCTCTCAACCCGGCCGGCACAAGGATTCCACCAGGCTCTGCAGATGAGCTTCTTCCTTCAGCTGGTCACCCAGATTGAAAGCAACGGTCACTCCCAGTCCATGGGACGGGTGGATCAGTATCTCTACCCCTTCTACAAAGAGGACCGGGAAAAGGGAATTCTGGAAGACGGCTTTGTGATGGAGCTCCTGGAAAACACCTGGCTCAAGCTGGTGAGCATGAAGAAGATCCGCTCCTGGTCCCATACCCGCTTTTCTGCAGGAGGGCCCCTGTATCAGAATGTGACCATCGGCGGTCAGCTTCGGGACGGCTCGGATGCCACCAATGAACTCAGTTATCTGATCCTGCGCTCTGTGGGGGAAACAAGACTGACCCAGCCCAACCTGACGGTCCGTTTTCACCCCGGTATCCCCAAAGAGTTCCTGGATGAATGTATTGAAGTCATCCGTATGGGCTTCGGTATGCCCGCTTTCAACAACGACTCCATTGTCATTCCCGCCTTCCGGGAACTGGGGGTGGAAGATGAGGATGCCTGGGACTATTCGGCCATCGGCTGTATTGAAACCGCCGTTCCCGGCCGCTGGGGCTACCGCTGCACGGGAAAACACTTTCTCAACTTTATGAGGGTATTTATGGCTGCCCTGAATGACGGAACCGATCCTGTGAGCGGCAGACAGTTCTGCAAAGGCAATGGTCATCTCACCGACTTTACCGAGTTCTCCCAGCTCCAGGAAGCCTGGGACAGACAGGTCCGTTACTATGCCAAAGCGGGAATTGCCATTGATGCAGCCATAGATGTGGTTCTGCGGGATGAAGCTCCCGATATCCTCTGCTCCGCCTTTACAGAGCCCTGTCTGGAACGGGGACTCACCGTTCATGAGGGAGGCAGCAAGTACGATTTTGAATCGGGATTGCAGGTGGGAATCGCCAATCTGGGAGACTCACTGGCAGCCATCAAGAAGCTGGTGTTTGAAGACAAACGGATCGGCGCCGGAGAACTGATGGAAGCTCTGGAAAATAATTTTGAGAATACCGGAGGTGAGAAGATCAGACAGATTCTTCTGAATCACGCTCCCAAATTCGGTAATGACGATGACTATGTGGACAGTCTGCTGGTGGATGCCTACGGCTCCTATATAGACGAGATCAAAAACTACAGCACCATCCGGGAAGGCTCGGGTGCCATCGGCTGTAAATACTACGCCGGAACCTCCAGTATTTCAGGAAATGTTCCCGCCGGATCGGTCGTTCCTGCCACACCGGACGGCCGGAAAGCGGGAAAACCTCTTGCCGAAGGGTCCTCTCCTTCCTCCGGGGCGGACAAGAATGGTCCCACGGCGGTCATGAGAAGCATAACCAAATTGCCCACAGATAAGATTCTGGGTGGTGTCCTGCTCAATCAGAAGATGCCCCCCGCCATTCTGGCGGAACAGGCCAACCGGAAGAAGCTTGGAGCCATGCTCCACGGCTTTTTCGATGAGCTCAAGGGCTGGCATATACAGTTTAATATTGTAGACAGAGCCACCCTGGAAGCAGCACAGGCCAATCCGGAAGAGTACAGAGATCTGATTGTCCGTGTAGCAGGATATTCGGCCTTCTTTACAAACCTGTCAGCAGATACGCAGAATGATATTATTGCCCGGACAGAGCAGGTCATTTAGCCGGCGGCAGCTGGCCGATCCAACCCGCCGCGTCGGCGCGGCACGTTTAGCCCGGCACGTTTAGCCCGGCACGTTTAGCCCGGCACGTTTAGCCCGGCACGTTTAGCCCGGCACGTTTAGCCCGGCACGTTTAGCCCGGCA
>JAQQAM010000141.1 GCA_028532905.1 Spirochaetales bacterium | reverse complement strand
ACCCTATCCTATCATACCGGACCGGAGAAGTGACTAAGAGGAACGTTAAGAGGAAAATGACACTCAGGGAACAGGCTGATCGACTGAATGTAAGCATCCACACCCTTAAAAACTGGCAGAACAGAGACGAATCGGAGAAGGAGGGAGCAGAGGGTCTGGTAAGCCGGGCCAACAAACTGAACTCCTCCAAACGGATCATTCCGACAGAAATGCTGGAGGACCCGGCCAATAAAAAAATACTGGAACAGATATCAGACAGGCTCCTGTCCGCAGATCTTGAGCTGGAGGGCAAGGTGCTTCTGTTTATGATCCATTTCCTCCATTTCAAGGGCTTTTTGAAACTGAACCGGGACTACCTGGTACACTCCCCCTCCCCCCTGGAGGATCTGCTTGCAGCTGCTGTCACGGCCCCCGCCCCGGAAGAGGAACTGAGATCCCGGTTTCTCAGACTCTCTCCCGGCCAGCAGTCTGCCGTGGTTCCCCCTTTCTCTGAGATAGCAGCTCTGTTCAAGGGAAGCCTGAACAGAGAGTATGACCTCCCGGGCCTGATCTACCAGAGCCTGAGGGCCGAAGGAAAGCGCTCCCGGGAAGGAGCCTGGTTCACTCCCCGTCAGGTTATCGACAGCATGCTGCACCCCGGCATCAGGAAGACAAAGACCCTCTTTGATCCCTGCTGCGGTTCCGGTCTGTTCCTCTGCCGTTTTGCAGAGATGAAAAAGGATGTCCGGGGAGTCAGGGGAATGGACCTTGATCCCCAGGCGGTTTTTATTACCAGAATAAACCTGTTTATCCGTTTTCCCGGGATGGAAGATTTCTCTGTTATCAGGGAGTCCGACAGCCTCCGCTGCAGCAGCTGGCATCTGAAAGAAAACACTCTGGTGGCGACGAATCCTCCCTGGGGCGCCCATCTGCCCCGCAAAGAAAAAAAGGAGATGGCCCGGCGCTACCCTGAAATCAGATCGGGAGAGACGGCATCACTGTTTCTCAGGCGCTGTGTGGAAGAACTTCCTGAACAGGGGGAAGCCGTATTCCTCCTCCCCTCATCCCTGTGTTATGTGGAAACCCACAAGGACATCCGCAGCTATCTTCTTAAGGGGGCTCCTCCTGTCTGTATGGAGCCTCTGGGACGGCAGTTTCATTCTGTCTACAGTGAAGTGTTCAGCTGCCGCATCCGCAAAGGGGGCAGACAGAGGAAAACGGAAATACGGGGAGCCGGTACCCAGAGCCTGAAACGCTATAAAACCAATCCTTCCCGGATATTCAATATCCACTGTACAGAGGCAGAAGCCGGGATTATCCGAAAAATAAGATCCGGGGGAACACTGAAACTGCCGGGAGGATGCGGCTGGCTTCTGGGGGTGGTGACGGGTGACAACAGCCGTTTTCTTTCCGAGCAACCTGTTCCAGGCAGTCTCCCCATACTGACGGGAAAGGAGATCCGCCCCTTTACAGCGGAAGAGCCCCGGCTCTGGCTGCGGATGGACAGGGGATCATTGCAGCAGAGCAGACGGCCTGAGGAGTACAGGACAGCCAAGCTGGTGTACCGCTTCATCGGCAACGTTCCCCTTTTCGCCATCGACAGGGAGGGGATGATGACCCTGAACTCGGCCAACAGTCTTGTTCTGCCCTCCGGGGACAGGCTGACTCCGGAGGAGCTGGTTCTCTGGTACAACTCGGCCCTTTTCAGGTTTATCTGGTACAAGCAGTACAGATCTGTAAAAATGCTCAGGCATCATCTGGAAGATCTCCCCCTGCCCCGTTGGACAGATAATGAAAAAAGGGAGATTACTGCCCTTGTGCAAAATGCCGAAAAAGGTCAGGATATCTCCTTTCAAATGAATGAGATAGTATGCGGTCATTTTGGACTGACCCGGGAGGAGAGGAACATTGTCCTCAGTCAAAACTGATATCAGAATGCTTGTTTTTGCCGGCAATCCCGGTCAGCAGTACCGGGAAACCCGCCATAATGCGGGCTGGCTCTGTCTGGAAGAGCTGGAACGGCGGCATTCTGTCAGCTGGAGTGATAAATTCAACAGCCGTCTGGGAACCCTGAGACTGGGCAGCCGGCAGTACCGCCTTCTGCAGCCTCAGACTTTTATGAACAAGACCGGAGAAGCTGTCCGCAGAGCGGCTGATTTCTTCCAGCTCTCACCACAGGAGATACTGGTTGTTCATGATGAGCTGGAACTCCCCTTCGGAACAGTTCAAATCAGGAAAGGCGGCGGCCTGGGGGGCCATAACGGTCTGCGCTCCCTCAAACAGCACCTGGGCTCCGACGCCTTCTACCGTTTCCGTTTCGGCATATCCCGGCCGGCCAGAGGGGATGTATCCTCTTGGGTTCTCTCCCGTTTCTCAGTCGAAGAAATGCCATTAATGGAGATTCTTACAGATCGGAGCATCAAAGTCCTTGAAGAAATGCTTCAGGGTAATCAGAATACACTGATAAACAAAAAATTGAATATACTGGAGGGGTTACCCTTATGAATAACAAAACAGATGTGGGCATCATAGCCGCCATGGAAGAGGAAGCCGCCGGGCTTATTGCCCGTATGGAAAACAGAAGCGAAGAGATCAGAGGAAGTTTTACCTATCACCTCGGTATTCTGGACGGCAAGTCAGTCTGCCTTCTGCAGTGCGGCATCGGCAAGGTGAATGCGGCGGTGGGAACAGCCCTCATGCTCAATGAATGGACTCCTTCCTATATTCTGAATACCGGCTCGGCCGGAGGATTCAATCCGGAACTGACCATAGGAGACATTGTCCTGTCGGATGAGGTTCTTCACCATGATGCAGATGCGGTGGTATTCGGATATGCCCCGGGGCAGGTTCCCGGAATGCCCCATGCCTACAAGGGAGACAGAGCCCTTCTGGATTGTGCGGCGGCTCTCCGCTGTGAAGACAGTTCTGTCCGCCTGATCAGAGGAACCATAGCTTCGGGAGATTCCTTTATCTCCAGAGAAGAACAGATCCAAAGGATTCAGACCGAATTCCCGGGAGTGGACGCCGCCGAGATGGAAGCGGCGGCTGTTGCCCAGAGTTGCCATCTCTTTAAGACCCCCTTTCTGATTATCAGATCCATCTCTGATGTAGTGGGTGATGAGGACAATCATATGTCATTTGATGAATTTCTTCCTGTTGCAGCACGGAATTCCGTTGATATTGTAGGTAAAATAATTAAATCATTTACTTCCGGTAATTGAACAAATAATGAGAATCGAATGAACAGTACAGGTTTCTGTAAACGGCCTGGACTGCTATTCCGGAGAAGAGGAGAGAATATGGACAAGATCCCCAGTTTTACAGTCAATCACAATGACCTGCTCAGAGGTATATATGTATCCAGAAAAGATGCGGTAGGCGGAGACACGGTGACCACCTTTGATATCCGTATGAAGGAACCCAATAGGGAACCGGTCATGGACAATGCCCCCCTCCATACCCTGGAGCATCTGGGAGCCACTTTTCTGAGAAATGATCCCGAGTGGAAAGACCGGGTTATCTATTTCGGTCCCATGGGATGCCGGACAGGCTGTTACCTGCTGCTGAAAGGAGACCTGCAGTCATCCCAGATAGTTAATCTGGTGCGGAGAATGTTTCAGTTTGTTGTGGATTTCAAAGGGGAGATTCCCGGAGCAGCCGCCAGAGACTGCGGAAACTACCTGGACCAGAACCTGGATATAGCCGCATGGGAATCCAGAAAGTTTCTTTCTGAAGTTCTGAATCAGATGGGAGATGAGAATCTGAACTACCCTGAATAACAGCGGGGATACGGGTATGTGGAAGCAACCGATTTTTTAACATGGGAGAGAATTGTGGCAGGAGCCCTTATATTTAATAACTACGACGATTTCTGCCGTCAGGCGGCAGAACACATTTACGCTATTCTGAAACTGGCTCTGGTTCATAAGAAAAGAGCCTCCATAGTCCTGTCAGGGGGGAGTACACCCGCCGGTGTATACCGCTATCTGGCAGATAATCAGGGAGACTTCAACTGGGAGCATGTTGATTTTTTCATCGGAGACGAACGCTGTGTTCCCGAAGATCATGCCCACAGCAACTACAGGATGGTTGAAGAGAGTTTCCTCTCCCGTATTCCCCACAAAAACAGGAATATCTACAAGGTGAATCAGACTCTCTCTCCGGATGAGGCAGCCCTGGATTATCATAAGCAGATTAAAAATTACCTGGATAAAAACAACTGTTTTGACCTTGTCCTTCTGGGGATGGGACCCGACGGCCACACAGCCTCTCTTTTTCCCGGATATCCCGAAGTGGCGGAGAAACGCAGACTGGCATTGGCAACAGCCGCCGAAGGCCCCCTGGAACCCTATCACAGAAGAGTGACCATGACCGTTCCGGCTCTGAACCACAGCGAGCACCTCCTCTTTCTGCTGAAGGGGGGAAACGAGAAAAAAGACATTATGGACAGGGTACTTCGTCCCGGTGAGAAAGGCAGGGAACCTGAATATCCTGTACAGCTGATCAAACCTGCCTGCGGCAGGGCCTACTGGTATTTTTCAAAATGAAGAACTCCCCCGCTGACCAGAGAATAACAATCATCCGGAGAGCCTCCTGGAGGGGAATCATCGGCAATGCCCTTCTGGCTCTGTTAAAGATTATTGTGGGATTGCTCTCGGGTTCCATGGCGGTCATTGCCGACGGTATTGATTCGGCAACCGATATAGTCACGTCTCTGATCACATTGCTGACCTCTGCCATAATCAGCGAGCCCCCGGATAAGGAACACCCCTGGGGACACGCCCGGGCCGAAGCCATTGCCACAAAGGCTCTCTCTTTCTTTATATTCTTTGCCGGAGCCCAGCTTCTGATCACTGCGGTACAAAGCCTTATATCCGACGCACAAAGAGAAATGCCCGGAAAATGGGCCTTACTGGCAACAGGAGTCTCCATTGTAATGAAGCTTCTGCTGGCACTGGATAAATACAATGCCGGAAGAAAAACAAAAAGTTCCATGCTGGTTGCAGATGCCCAGAACATGCGGAATGATATATTTCTGTCCCTGGCTGTATTTATCGGTCTGGGAGGAACCTATTATTTCAAAATGCCTGTGATAGACAGTATTACAGGGCTTCTTCTGAGCCTCTGGATTCTGAAAAGCGCCTATTCTCTTTTTATGGAGACCAGTACGGAGCTGATGGACAGCGTCAGCGATCAGAGTGTCTATTGTACTGTCTTTAAAGCGGCAACCGAAACAGAAGGCGTTCTGAACCCCCACAGAGCCAGAATTCGGAAACTGAATATGCTCTACGATATTGATCTGGATATTGAAGTCTCCGGATCTCTGAGCCTCACTGCTGCCCACAGCATTGCTGTTCAGGTGGAGGAGAATATCAAAAAAGCCCTACCCGACGCCATCTTCGATATCATGGTTCATGTTGAACCCGAGGGGAATGTAGAATCGGAAGAACAGTACGGCCTCACTCCCAATGATGTTAATGTTGACGAGAATGCTGATATTGACGTTGACGTTGACGAAGAAGGGAAATAAACAGTGACCCTGCAGAAAAAGGGACATTTCACTTTCTACCGCTGGAACATTCTGAACGATGCAGGCGTCACAGCCTTCACAGCAGCAGGAGTAAATACAGCACTTCATGCCCCCGGCAGTGATTCACAGGCCACAATACTGGAAAACCGCAGACAACTGTCTATGGCAGCCGGCATTTCAGAAAGGGACTGGATCTGTGCCGACCAGGTACATGGAAACAGTTCTCTTTTGTGCAGCAGACAAGACAGAGGCCGGGGAGCTCTCTCGGCAGAAACGGCAGCGGCAGAAACGGATGCTCTGATCCTGGGGGAAGCCGGGCTTCAGGGGATGATCTTCACCGCCGACTGTCTTCCGGTCATCCTGTATGACACAGAGCAGCACATCGGAGCACTGATTCATGCCGGCTGGCGGGGAGCCGCGGCAGGAATAGTCCCGGCGGTTCTGGACAGGATGACCGGGGAAGCCGGCTGTTCAATCCACAGGATTCTGGCAGCAGCAGGTCCGGTGATCGATGCCTGCTGTAATCAGGTGGATGCTCCTGTATATCAGGCCATGACCAGTGCCTATCCGGAAACCACAGCAGCCTTCACCCCTGACGGAGAGGCACACTGGCGTTTCAGTCTGGAGAAAGCCGTTTTTCTGCAGCTCGCCTCAAGGGGAATGGAAGAGTCTCAAATGGAAGGGAGCGGCTTGTGCAGCTGCTGCCATACAGAGCTCTCCTCCTGGAGACGGGAAGGTAAAAGCGCCGGCCGTATGGCGACCTGTCTCATTCTGGAATGACTAAAGCGCAATATCAAAGGACCGTCTTACAATCAGCTGCAAAAAAAAGGCCCGCCTCTGAAGGACGGACCATGCAATCATAATTATTCAGACAATCATCACTTGCCGAAGAGTCTGGAGAGTAATCCCTTTTTCTTCGGAGCTGCTTTGGGTGCCTCTTTACGGGGTGCCTCTTTACGGGGTACGGCATTGGCTTTGGGAGCAGATTTTTTCTGTCCTGCCGGTTTTGACCCTGCACCGGACTTTCCGCCCTGTTTGTTACCGGTGTATCCGGATTTCTTTCCGCCCTGATAGATCTTATTCTTGTTCTTGCCGGAACCGCCTTTCTTTCCGGAACCGCCCTTTCTGGACGAACCGGAAGATTTTCCGGCACCGGTCTTGTCGGCTTTCAAAGTTTTTTCATCAGCCTGGAAGTCTTCACCGTATTTGGCCTTGTAGTAAGCCAGTCTGTCTTCAATACTGTTCTTGCTGCTGACTCTTTCCATGGGAAGACTGGCAGGGGCTCTGTGTTCACTTCTGTTTCTGCTGCGGTTGTCCGTAGCTCTCTGGCCTTTGTAACCGGATTTTTTCTTGCGGTTACCGCCGCCGGAGCTGCGCTGCCCTTTCCTGAGTTCCTCTTCCACAGAGTCCATGGAGCCTGAAACAGCCATAACGGCATTCTGCACTCTGGCAGCTCTGGCATCCAGAGGTCTTTTGTTCCCGCCGCTGTATTTTCTGTTCTGACCGCCCCGGTTTCCGCCCTGGCGGCCTCTGCCGTCCCGTCTGCCCTGATAATCACCGGGAGCTCCGGCTCTTTTATCAAAGTGGAAACGCATGCCTTCACTCTTGTCTTCGGCCATAAGATCTTCTTCCGCCCAGGAAACAGGAATTTTCTGTCCCGTCAGCTTTTCGATGGCCGGCAGACCGTAAACGAATTTTTCACAGGCCAGTGTAACGGCTTTACCGGTTTTTCCGGCACGGGCCGTTCTTCCGATACGGTGCACATAACTTTCCGCATCGGTGGGGACATCGTAATTCACAACCATGGCCAGGTCATTAATGTGCAGACCTCTTGCCGCTACATCGGTGGCCACCAGAAAAGGAGTTTTTCCGGCTTTGGCTTCTTCCACAATTTTCAGTCTCTTTTTCTGGGGAAGGTCTCCCATAAGACATTTGGCATGGTAGCCGTTGTGTTCCAGACGTTTGGCCACTTCATAGGTAACATGCTTGGTATTGGCAAAAACAATGGCCGTTTCCGGATTGTCCCTTTTCAGGATACCCAGAAGAAGGCTCATCTTTTCATCTGTACTCACATGGTAGAGTTCCTGAGTGATGGCTTCCACAGTCACCTGCTCGGGCTCAATGACAATCTCACCGGGTTCATTCATATATTCCCAGGCCAGATTTCCCACTTTGGCATTGAGGGTTGCTGAAAACAGCATGGTTCTTCTCACATCTGCCGCGGGCATTTTACTCAGAATCTTTCTGAGATCGGGAAGGAATCCCATATCAAAGAGCCGGTCCGCTTCATCAATAACCAGTATTCCCATTTCAGAGAATCTGATTTTTCCAGACTTGCTGAAGTCAATCAGACGTCCGGGAGTACCGATCAGAATATCACAGCCCTCTTCCAGGATTCTTTCCTGTTCATTGTAACCGACACCGCCGTAGAAACTGCCGATTCTGAAGTCCATATGCTGTCCCAGAATCTTTGCCTCTTTCTCAATCTGAACAACCAGTTCTCTTGTGGGGCAGATGATTAAAGCCTTCTGACCCTTGAAATGTTTATCTTCTGTCAGAAGCTGGAAAATTGAAATAAGAAATGCTGCTGTTTTTCCTGTTCCCGTCTGTGACTGGGCAAATACATCCTTATTGTCCATAATCGTACGGAAGGTCTGTTCCTGTACGGGCATGCAGTTTTCAAACCCTGCACTCTCAATACCCTTCTGGATATTTTCGTTAAATTCGAATTCGCTAAATTTCATTTGGTTTTTATCTCACACATTTTGTAGCATATTATTTTGTCCGGTCGGAATTATAAATCGTATTAAAAGATCTCACCTGTATAAAGTAATGACTTTCTTATCAGGCAGACCAGTGTTATTGAAATTCATCCAGCCTGGAGGCGCCGTTTAGGGGCTGCTCCTGTAAATGTAACCGCATATTTACTATATTTCCGGTTCCAATTCCGATTACTATATATTTTTTGTGTAAAATTGTCGATATAGAACATAGACCCATACGCTATAATTGACGAAAGAGAATGAAAAAAAATAAATTATTGATCTTATCAGTACTGCCTCTGCCCTTTCTGGCCTCCTGTCGGTTCCTTTCTGCCGCGGAATACGGAGACTTTATCTATGAATTGAACCTGCAGTCCCTGAGTCAGCTGAAGATTCCTGTTTTACTGAATCAGTCCGGGCTGCTGTTTATGGCTGCCATAGCATACGGAATTCTGTTTTTTGTCCTGAGTTTTCTGTTTTTTCTGCTTCAGACAAGGGATAAATCCTACCTCTTCCACTCACTGTCGGCTCTGACGGCAGGAGCCGTTTACACTGTCCCCTTCTGGAGTCCCCTGGTGAATCTGCCGCCGGAATTCTGGTCTGCCTCCATGGTCTCTTCACTCCTGCTGCTGGTGTATTACCAGCTCTTCAGGGAGTGGGCCCGGAAGGCTTTGTACCACAGGACGAAATTCTGGTCCTACATAGTGACCTCCCTACTCCTGTCGGCGACCCTGATTGTCACCCTTCTTTCAGGGCATTTTCCGGGACTGATCAAAAACCCCTGGCCTGTACCTCTGTTGGCAACAGCCCTGATTCTGGATACCCTGGTGAACAGTCTTCTCTCTTTTCAGAGAAAAAGCGACCGCTCCGGAATTGCAGGAATGTTACTTCTTGTTCCTTTGACCGGTGCCGTACTCTGGACCCTGTTCAGTTCGGGCTTTAACCACATTACATCCTATCTGGACAATGTCTACTATCTCCTTCCCGCACTGATGGTACCCTGGCAGTTTTTGCTGTCCCTCTCTCTGACCCAGCGGCGATTCAGAAAAGAACAGGACAGAGGACGGATTCTGACCCGAATGATCGAAGACGAAGAGGCTCAGAAAGAGAAACTGGAAGATTTCATTCAGAAAAAGGATGAAGAAATTGAAGAGATCAGATCCATCCCCGGTTACAGCCTGGAATGTTCCCGCCGTCTGCTGAAAAGCTCAGGAAACACTCTGAATCTGCCGGATGAGTGGACAGGATATCAACAGCTTGTGGCAGAAGGCAACGAATGGCCCGCTCTGGCATCCTGGAATAGGAGTTCTTCTCTCCTGTTTGCAGAAAACCTGACCAATGAGCCTCTGATTCCCCTGCTCTATCTGCAGGAATCCTTTCATAAACTGAGACAGGAAAAGCCGGCTCTTCTGTTCAACTCCCTGAACAATGAACTGTATCAGGCCAATCAGTCCCCGGAAAGGGGAATCTCTGCGGCCTACCTCTACTTTCTGAATAATGAAATCCTCTGCGGAACAGCCGGTTCGGTCAGATTGTATATGCAGAAAAAAGGGAGCTCCAAAATCGTTCCCATCCGTTCTGCCGAGAAACCGGCAACCTTTTCCCGGGGGCTGGGAATCAAAGCCCTGACCAAGGAAGACGGCAAACCATTCAGAATAAGCACAGAACCGGGAGACAGAATTATTCTTGTCTCCTGCAGTCTAACAGACCGGGAACTGGCTGTATCAGGAGATATTTACGGCCAGAAATCACTGTACAGAGTGCTGGGTAACCATGAATCCTCGAATCCGGAAAATCTGGTGAAGGCCATACTGAAAGACTTTGATGATTTTGACTTGGGAAATACACTGGACCGGCAGATCTATGCTGCCGTCTTTCAAAGATTATAAATCCTGAAACTGTTCCTTCAAGTCTCTGACCGCCTTAAAAGGGCGGGGCATCAGCTTGAACTGAAGGAGGACTCAGTCCTTAGGGCCCCAAGCTCTGATCAGATGTTATGGGGACTCCACTTGTCATTTCTGACCATATCCACAACCTTGCTGAAGCGGAGTTCAGACTGAACCTCTTCGATCCTCGCAGCCAGGGAAACTCTGTCCAGAGAACATCGTTTAATCAGCTGCTTCCTGGTTCCCTGGGGCAGGAATTCAGATGGAACTCCAATGGCAGTATACAGAACCTCCGACTTCTCTTCCCTCAGAATAGCGGCGATCTCTTCTCCCATACCCCCTGAGGCAATACCCTCTTCCACAAAAAGAATCTGTTCATACCGGCTCATCAGATCAGTCAGAGACTTTCTGTCCAGGGGACGGATAAAACGCATATGATACACATCACTGAGGATGTTCTTCTCTTCCAAAATATCGGAAGCGGCAATCACCTCTTCCAGCAGGCCGCCCAGTGAGATCATAAGCACATTGGCTTTCTCCCTGCGTCTGACAAGCACACCCTTCCCCTCTTCAAGGGGAGCATCCTGCTCTTCACCGCTGTTGTAGCTGACGCCCTTGGGATAGCGGATCAGAACCGGTTTATCTGAAGAACAGGCCCATTCCATGGCCATTTCAATCTCTTTCACACTTAAGGGAGCCAGAAATGAGACATTCGGTATGTTCCGGAACAGAACAATGTCAAATATACCCTGATGGGTTTCTCCGTCATCCCCCACAAGGCCGGCCCGGTCCATACAGACCACAACCGGCAGTCCGGGCAGAGCTATGTCATGAATCAGCTGATCCACCGATCTCTGCATAAAAGTAGAGTATATGGCCACCACCGGCTTCAGACCTGCCGCAGCCTGACCCGCGGCAAAGGTCAGGGCATGGGCTTCTGCAATGCCCACATCAAAAAAACGGTCCGGATACTTCTCCCTGAAGGGAAGCAGGCCTGTCCCGGAAGCCATAGCCGCTGTCACAGCCACAAGCCTGGAGTTTTTCTCAGCTTCTGTCAGAACCGCACAGCCGAAGGCTGCAGTGGTTGTAACCTGATCCGGATCAGTTTTAAGGGAAGGATCCACCTTCCCTGTTTCAACAGCGAAGGGGCCCACTCCATGATAGGAGGACGGATCGCCCTCTGCCGGGCTGTACCCTTTTCCCTTGGTTGTGAGAACATGCAGGAGCACTGGCCCTTCAATATCACGGACATGCTCCAGCACATCCGTCAGCTGTTCCAGATTATGCCCCTTGACGGGTCCCACATATTTGAATCCCAGATCGGTGAAGAGATTTTCTCTATACAGAACACCCTTAACTCCCCTTTTCAGCCGGTAGACCGAACGGAGAAGAGATTTTCCCACAAAGGGAATATGGGAGACGATGGAATCAAAAATAGTACGGAATTTCCTGTACCCGCCGGTTAGCGCCAGCCGGGACATATAGGAAGAGATGGCACCCACATTCCTGCCGATGGACATCTCATTATCGTTGAGAATAACCACAAGGTCTTCTTTGATATGACCTGTGAAATTCAGGGCTTCCAGAGCCTGCCCCCCGGTCAGAGCCCCGTCGCCAATCACACAGAGGACCTTCGATTTTCTGTCCTGAAGACGCTCCCCTGTGAGCACACCGATTCCGGCGGAAATGGAGGTGGAGGCATGACCCGTGTCAAAAATATCGTGGGCGCTTTCCGCTCTCTTGGGAAACCCGCTCAGCCCCCCTTCCTTCCGGATGCTGTGAAACTGGTCAAAACGGCCGGTTAGAAGTTTATGGGTATAGCACTGATGCCCCACATCCCAGATAAACTTGTCCCGGGGAGAGAGATAAACCTTATGCATGGCCAGGGTCAGTTCGACAACCCCCAGATTGGATGCCAGATGGCCTCCGTTCTGACTGACTGTCTGTATAATACAGGATCTGATTTCAGCTGCCAGCTCATTAAGCTGTTTGTTTGTCAGGCTTTTAAGCTGGTCCGGATGATTGATGCCGGATAAAATGGGATACTTGTTCACACTTCACCTCTGAGAGGGGATATTACCACAGGAAAGGGCAAAATAAAAGGCGGTATTATTCAATACCGCCCTTTCTCACAAAGTCTACAGACTATTTATGTTTGTGTCTGTTCTTTCTCAGTTTCTTTTTTCTTTTGTGAGTTGCAATTTTCTTTCTCTTACGTTTTCTACCACAGGGCATTTGCGTAATCTCCTTATGTTTCCATCCTGTCGGTTCATGCCCTACAGGTTTAAAAAATCCATCTCCAGATAAACAGAGCTTGAATATTATGCTGTTTTTACGGCTTCAGGTCAAGTCCTGCGGGAAGTAAAATCTTCAATCCCTTTTTGTAAGCCCTCTACATCATCAGGATGATACCACCGGACCCCTTCCAGAGAGCGGAAAAAGGTCATCTGCCGCTTGGCATAACGCCTGGAATCCTGCTTGATCCGGTCTTTCACATGTTCCAGGGTTAGGCAGCCCTCTTTAAAAAGAGGGAAAAACTCACTGTACCCGATTCCCTTCATCCCCGGGTCTTCAGCGCAGGCTCCGTCTTTGATCAAATTTTTCACTTCCTGATACAGTCCCTGTTCAAACATGATATCCACACGCAGATTAATCCGTTCGTACAGTTCCGTCCGGGGGCGTTCCAGTCCCAATAGCAGGCAGTCCAGATCCTTTCGGGGTTCACTCCCGACCTTAAAGGAAGACAGGGGCCTGCCTGTTCCGTGAAACACCTCCAGAGCCCTTACAATCCTGGCCCGGTCCGCCGGTTCCAGACGCTGTGCTGTTACAGGGTCCAGCTGTTCCAGCTCTTTATGAAGTGCCTGAGGCCCCTCAACCGCCAGCCTCCGGTTCATTTCCTCTCTCAGTTCCGCCGGTACCGGGGGGATATCCGGAAGACCGTATAGAAAGTTTCTGAAATAAAAGGCCGTCCCGCCGGAAATAACAGGGAGCTTTCCTCTGCTGTGGATATCCCGGATACACTCTTCCGCCCGGCGCACAAAATCTCCTGTATTGAACTGATCTTTATAATCAAGAATGTCAATAAGATGATGAGGCATTCGTTTCAGATATTCGGGATCGGGTTTGGCACTGCCGATATCCAGGCGGCGGTAGACCTGCATGGAATCGGCACTGATGATCTCTCCGGAATCCCTGAACAGGATTTCCAGAAGATCCGTTTTCCCTACTGCCGTCGGTCCGAACAGACAGACAACAGGGGGAAGAGGGGTATTATTTCTGGTATTCGTACTCAACTTTCTTGGAAATGATTTCTTCCAGGGCGGTGGAAACGATTTTTCCTCTGTTTTTTTCCAGGTCATCACTGCCGGCTACAGAGATCTGATCTGCTCTGTGAATAGCAGCATTTGTCAGTTCATACATGTTTCCTTCGGAATCGACAAGATCACCGAGGGGGATAATTAATTCACGATTAATAGGCATGGACAGTCCTTCTCATCATATAGATTTAGCCTGTAAGTATATATAAGCATGGATTTTTTGTAAAGATTCCCCCAGTGTAACAGTCCGGTTTCTTCCTGTTCAACTATTCATACCGGAACCAAAGGAACACTTTTTTTGTTAAATTAAGCCCCATTAACTTTGACTGTATCATAAAAGAGATTTATCATTAAAGCGAACGGAGGTTCACCATGGAGAAAACTCTTTTTTTAATCATTTCTGTTTTATTACTTTTTTCCCTCTTCTCCTGCGGTCCCAGAACAGCTCAAACAGTCCGGCAATCGACTTATGTCGAAGAAGATGGAGAAACCGCCGCTTCCGCAGATGTGCTGGGAAGAGATGTACTGAAATGGGAGGAAGCCTTTCCTCTTCAGGCAGCTGATAACAACAGAAATCATACAGAGCAGCCCTCCCCCACTGGGTACAACGGAAGCGAACCCATACAAAGATGGGAATGGACACCGGAGATAAAAACCAACTTCAGCGGGATTGCCTTCAGTAAGGACTATAAGGAAGACAGAGGTCATGTGTATGCCTGGGAGGATATCTTTGAGACCGTCAGGACCTCCGAGAAAAGTCCGGGAGCCTGTATAACCTGCAAGACATCGGATATAGATCTGGTTTTTGACGAATACGGCTGGGACTATGCCTCCATGAAAATGTATGATTTTGAAGAGAGTGCTCACAGCGGTATTGATTGCTTCAGCTGCCATGACCCTGAAACCAAACACCTGAGGGTGACCCAGCCTGCTTTTATTGAAGCTATGGCTATGAGGGGCACTCCTGTGAATGAAGCCAGCGAACAGGAAATGAAAACCAATGTGTGCGCCCAGTGTCATTCTGAATACTATTTTGAGCCGGGGACAACAAAAGTCATCTTTCCCTGGCAGAATGGCCTCAGTCCTGAAGAAATGTACAGTTATTATCAGGAAGAACCTTCCGGTTTTACAGGGGATTATACCAACCCGGTTTCAGGAGTCAGACTTGTAAAAGCTCAGCATCCCGATTATGAAACATATCAGTCAGGAATTCATGCTTCAGTCGGTATTTCCTGTGCCCAGTGCCATATGCCCAAAACCTGGTCTGAAGAGGGGGAACAGTATACACAACACTGGATAACCAGCCCCCTGCACACCATAGAAAGCTCCTGTCTGAGCTGTCATAAGGGAAAAACAGAACAGTGGATTACAGACCGAGTCCAGTATATTCAGGATACAGCTTTTGACAGTATGCGAAGGGCCGGTCTGGCAATCGAAGAAGCCCATAAGACTATCGGAGCCGCGGCGGCTCAGGGTGTATCTGATAGCACAGTGAATGCCGCACAGGATTTGCTCAGAGAAGCCCAGTGGTACTGGGATTTTTCAGCCAGTGCCAATTCCATGGGATTTCACAATTCAGAACTGGTTCACAGCAATTACAGTACGGCTCTGGATCTGGCTCATAAATCCATACAGCTGATTCTGAAAGCTCTTTAATATTAAGATATCAGCGGTAACTGTGAAGACCGCTCAGCAGATAATTGACTCCAAAGAATGTAAACAGGGTGGAGAGAAAACCGATCACTGCAATCCATGAACAGATCCGTACACTTTTTCGGGCATAAAGCCTGAAATGGAGATACAGAGAATAAAAAAGCCAGGTGATCAGAGCCCAGGTCTCTTTGGGGTCCCAGCTCCAGAAAGCTCCCCAGGCTGTTTCCGCCCAGATAGCCCCGAACAGGAGGGCCCCCAGAGTAAAAACAGGGTATCCCACAATAATGGCTTTGTATGTAAGAGCATCATACTGTTTCATTCTTGTTTCATCTCTGCTGAAAAGAACCAGAAGGGCTGTCACAAAAGAGAATGCAAAAAAGGCTTCTCCTATAAACGAAAAAGCAACATGCAGGATGAGCCAGGCCGACTGAAGAGCCGGCACCGGTGGATTCAAATCCTTCGATACAAGAGGAGATGAAGCGACCAGCAGAAGAGCCAGAGCCGTCATACTGATAAAAAACTGAATGACTTCTTTGACGGAGATCTTCTTCTGAAGCCCATAGATCCCTGATATCAGAAAAATACAAAATGCATAAAACAGCAGGGACTCAAAGGTTCCTGTGAGAGCGATAAACTCTATTTTAACTGACCGGTAAATCAGTACAGAGAGCAGAAGGATAGAGGCTGTGAGGTTCATAAATGGAACCAGAAACCTTCTGCGCAAAGGTGACCAGAAAAAGAAGATTCCCTGCAGAAGAACAGAAAGACCGGCCCAGAAATAGCAAATTAGACTTAGAATCAATTGTTAACTCCTTTACGGCGGCGGGGCTGAAAAAGGGTCAGCATCAATCCGCAGAAAATAATAAAAAAGGACATCAGGATATAGATTCTGGCAGGATCTGATGTCAGCATCAGACCGCTTTCATACTCACCCACCCGGGATGCCGATCTGTAACTGGCCTGATAAAAGACAAGGCCGTCAATTCTCAAGGGTCTGTTTACAGCAATTTCAAAAGTCTCTCCCTCTGTTTCCGGAGAATCGGAAATATTAACTTTTGAGATCCAGCTTTTGGGTCTGCCGTCGGGATACTGTTCAAAGATAAACTCTTCCATATTCAGGTAACGGCCGCTGGGAAGAATCATGGTATCTCCGGCTTTCAGAAAGATGGAACCCTCCTGCCTGTTTAAAAAGCTGAATAAAGAGGCCCCTATAAGCAGCAGAAGTCCCAGATGGAGAATATCCGGTCCGTAACGCCCTTTTTTTCTGAGCTTTATCTGCCTGGAAAAACGTCCGGCCGTACACAACAGAAGATTGATCCAGAACAGGGTAATCAATGTCAGAAAAATAATGGAAGAATAGAAATGATCCAGCTCAAGAGCCAGAATCAGATGCCCTGGAGTTTCCGGATAACGCTGCAAATAAAAAGACGGGCTCTGGTTCTGGGGTATCATGGTAGCCGGAATACTGAACAGTATCAAAGCAGTGAGAACTGCCATTGCCAGCCTGAGAGAGGAAAGGTATTTGTATAAAGTTTTGAAAATCCCTTTTATTTTTGGTACCACCCTGAAATATGTCTGTTTTTATCATGATGCATCCTGATACTGAAAGCAATTATTTTTTATCAGTAGGACATAAGGGATGCATAAATATGGTAATCCAGGATCTTATACAGAATAATAATAAATACGAATCCCTTTTAAAAGGAGTTAACCATGAGCAGCATTATCAGCAAAGACAACCCTCTGATAGATTTTCTGGAAGGATTATATAACGGAACAAGAAGCCGGAAGCATTATGATAAATACAGCCGTTCAATTGATAATGCTGATCCCTGGAATGTCAATCTGGCTATTGATATTCTCATATCAAGGCACGAGGATTTTGACAGAATTGAGCAGGCCGTAGCCCGTTTTATCAGAGCCTGTGCAAAAGGACTGGATAAACAGACTCCCCTGGTAATCAGGGAAGATCATTTCCTGGGCATACTTCAAAAAGAGAACAGAAGGATTACGGAATACAGAGGAAAGTTAAGCTCTCTGTTTAAAGAACTGGCTCTATCCCAGAAGGACAGCTCACCGGGACAGATGGATGAAATGTTGAAACAACTGAATAAAATCTCGGATATTACGGCTCATTACCGTAAAATTGAATATCCCCTTTTCTCTGCCATGGAGGAATGCCTTGAAGAATATAACTGCAGTAAACTGATGTGGCATATTCATGACCAGATCATAAATGGACTTAAGCTTCTGATCGGAAGACTGGAGAATGAAAAGAATCCCCTGGACAAGGATTTCAACAGTGTTTTCGGAGAAGTCTATCTTAAATTGGCTGCCATAACCTACAGGGAGGAGAAGATTCTGTTTCCAATCCTCTACAGGGCTGTTCCGGAGGAACGGTTTGAAAAGATGCTGGGAGAACTGGAGGAGTTCGGAAGCAGTTTTGATGTGATTCTGCCACAGATAAAGACAGAAATGAGTACTGTTAGGAGTGACGGGATTCCCCTTTCTGTGGGTAGGCTACTCCCCGGACAGATTAATTTGATGCTGAAATCCCTTCCTCTGGACATCACCTTCGTGGATGAAAATGACAAGGTCTGTTATTACAGTCAGGGAAAAGAACGGATTTTTCCCAGATCACCGGGGATCATCGGTAGAAATGTGAAAAACTGTCACCCTCCCGCATCTGTTCATATTGTAGAAAAAATAGTTGACGATCTTAAAAGCCGTCGTAGGGATTCTGCAGAATTCTGGATACAGATGGATGGAAATTTTGTTCATATCAGATACTTCCCCCTCTTTGAGAATGAGACCTATAAAGGAGTTATTGAAGTCAGTCAGAATATTGCCCCCCTGCGGGTTCTCAAGGGAGAAAGAAGACTTTTAGATGATTAAAGTCTGACCTGGAATCTGACCCATCCGGGGTAAAAATGACCTGCCGGTCTGCGCAAGCATCGGATTTTCCGGTTCAGGCAGGCTGCGCAGCACTTTGGCACAGTTCTTGTGGTTACAATTATATAACTGGATTCTAAGGATTATGATATGAAAAAGATTCTGATCGTACTGGCTGTTCCGGCCGGACTGATAATACTGACCCTGGTTCTGCTGCTTATACTGAAGCCCCGGCAGCCGGGAGCCTCCCGAAGAATAAGCACGGAGGCCGAACTGGATCTCTATTTAGAACAGATCACAGAAAATGCCACACCCCCCTCCCTGAGTCTGACTGTACTCAAAGGTGACAAGCTGACCTATTCCAAAGCCTTCGGTATGGCCGATGCTCCTTTAAGCCGTCCTGCCCGGACCTCCACCGTCTACCCCTGGTACTCGGTGACCAAACTCTTCACGTCTGCGGCCATTCTCAAACTGGCGGATGAAGGAAAACTCAGCCTCAGTGATCCGGTGAAAAAATACATCCCCGACTACAACACAGTCAATAAAGAGGGTGAAGGGGTCAGCATAACAATAGATCAGCTTCTGAACCATGAGTCCGGACTGCCTGATATCATCCCGGAAGGACTGAACTGGATTCACAGCTCTCGGGAAGCTCCTCCGAATCAGACTGATTTCTTCAATCAGAAGATGATAGAGGAGTACAGGGTTGTGGAATTCACCCCCGGCAGCCGGGTCCGATACAGCAATACGGGTTTCATCGTTCTGGGTGTCATCATTGAAAAGATTACAGGAACGGCCTATGAGAACTACATTGAAGAGACTATTCTAAAGCCCCTTTCCATGGAGAAAACCGGGTTTTCCGGCACCTCCGGCATGGAACAGCACCTGGCAACCGGTTCCCAGCACAGAATCAATGCGTTCACTCCCCTTCTGATGATTTACGGAAAAAGAGGATTCATGAAGCAGCTGGTCCGGGAAACTGAAGATCACAGGATGTGGTTTATGCCGGTGAACACGGATTACAGCCCCTCCACAGGCCTTAATGGTACAAGCGAAGACCTGGCCCGCTTCGGCTATGCCCTGATGACATCACGGCGGCTGGAAGACGGTACGGCCATCGGGATAGAGAGCATTGCCGGGATGCAGAAGCCCTATACCATGAAAGAACTGGAGAGGCGCTACAGCAGGATTAAACAGTACGGATACGGCCTGAAGGCCTGGAAGATGAAGGGGTACAGGATCTACGGCCACAGCGGCGGAGGGCCCGGTTTTGCCGCTCTTCTGGCCTTTGTGCCGGAACGGAATCTGGTTGTGGCAGTCAGTGCCAACGACACCAGTCTGGACAGGATGGAAATACTGGAAACAGTGATGAAAATGGACTGGTAAAATCCCTTTTCTCCCCGGATTACTCCGGAATTACTCCGGAATTACTCCGGAATAACTCCGGTAAAGTCCAAAAACATTTCCGGAACAACTATACTTGATTCAAGATCAAGGAGGCCCTATATGGACAGTTCCATTACCATAGAGACTCTGAATGACCGGAACCGGGAGGCCTACTGCTGCTGTCTGGAAGAGTGGTCCGACGAGATCCGGGAAGCCGGTGATCTGAAATCCCGGTGGGTGGAAAAGATGAAGGACCGGGGACTGGGTGTGCAGATTGCCCGGAACCGGGACGGTGAGTCTGTGGGGATGATTCAGTACATCCCTTCGGAATACTCTCCCGTGGAAGGAGAGGGGACCTATCATATCCACTGCTGCTGGGTTCATGCCTATAAGGGTAAGGGTGTGGGAGACTGGCGCAAAAAGGGAATCGGCAAAGCCCTTCTGGAGGCCGCTGAAGAGGATATCCGCAACAGGGGCGGAAAAGGAGTCTCCGCCTGGGGACTGAGCATCCCCGTCTGGATGAAGGCCTCCTGGTACCGGAAACAGGGCTATACAGCGGTAGACAGTAATGGAGCGGCCCGATTGATGTGGAAAGCCTTCTGTGATGATGCCCTCCCGCCCGTATGGCGTCAGCCGGCACAGGATCTGGGTGTCTCAAGCAGGAATAAAGTAAGGGTGATTTCCTATATCAACGGCATTTGTCCGGCAGCCAATATCGGCCACGAAAGAATGCGGAGAATTCTGGAAGAGTTTGAAGGCTCTGCGGAGTACAGTGCCATAGACAACACAGAACCCGAGGACATCAGAAACCGGGGTGTGACGGATGCCCTTTTTATCGGCAGAAAGAGCATTCCCCTGGGGCCTCCCCCCAAAGAAAAACGTCTTAAAAGAACCTTAGTGAAGGAGCTCAGAAAACTGCCGAAACAGCTGTAATTTTCAATTTGCTGTAAAGATGCGGAATTTTGACACCAGCTCCCGGATGTACTAAATTTAAACAACAGGGGATTGGTATGTTCAGAAGAATCATCTTCCAGACCATTCTTTTTTCTTTCCTCTTTCTTTCCGTTTTGCTCTGGTCTGTACCGGATAACAGCTCAGATGCCCGGGGGCCTGTCTTTGTCATTCCGGTAAATGAAGAAATAACTCCCTTCCTTGTGATTTTCCTGAAAAGAAGCATCCTGAAAGCTGAGGCTGCGGAAGCCTCGCTTGTCATATTTGAACTGAACACCTTCGGGGGCAGAGTGGATTCAGCCCTGGAGATTACCTCCCTTATCGGATCGGTACACTGGACTGACACGGTGGCCTATATCACCTCAGGTCCGGGGGGAACCGGGGTCAGCTGGTCGGCAGGAGCCCTCATATCCTTCTCATGCGATAAGATCTATATGGATGCAGGAACCTCCATCGGAGCCGCAGCGCCGGTCTATCAGAGCCCGGAAGGGATGGTAATGGCCGAAGAAAAGACGGTCAGTGCGGTTCGGGGGCAGATGGCGGCACTGGCAGAAAAGAACGGCTATCCCCCCTCTGTGGCTCTTGCCATGGTGGATCAGGACATCGAGCTCTACGAAGTGGAAACTGAGGACGGCCTCTTTCTGATGACACTGGATGAAATCAGCGCTCTGGAGAGGATGAGCGGAACAGAACTGACAGAAGGGAAACTGGTATCTGCTGCGGGGAAACTGCTGACTCTGACGGCCGGGGAGATGGAAAAGTACGGCGTATCCGAAGCCACACTCAGCGGAGCTGTTGATCTGTATGAACAGCTCTCTGTGAATCAGGACGCTCTGGTGATTCTGGAAAAGACCAATGCCGACTGGATCATCGCCTTTCTGAGTTCTGCTGCGGTGGCCAGCCTGCTGGTAATGGTGGGACTGGTGGCCCTGTACATGGAGATTACAAGCCCGGGATTCGGATTTCCCGGAACCATTGCCCTGATCTGCTTTGCCGTTGTGTTTGCCTCCAGTACCCTAATCGGAAACCTGGGATCTCTGGAGCTGATCCTCTTTATGCTGGGTGTGATTCTCCTGCTTGTGGAGATTTTCCTCATACCGGGATTCGGGATTACCGGAGTCAGCGGCATTATCCTCATACTTCTGTCTCTGGTGCTGACCCGTCAGGATTTTATAATACCCGAGTTCTCCTGGCAGTGGGATCTGTTCAGAAGGAACCTGCTCTTTGTCTCCCTTAGTCTCGTAGGGTCTCTGGCCCTGATCGGCGTACTGATGATTACCCTCCCTCACTCCCATCTATTCGGCAGGCTGGTACTGAAAAGCGAATCTCCCCCTCCCGCGGTCAAAGAGGAATCGGAAGAAAAAGAGATCGAAACGGGAGACAGAGCTGTGACTCTCACCGACCTGAGACCTGTGGGGAAAGCTGATTTCAGCGGTCAGGTGATGATTGTTCAGACTGAGGGTGATTATATTGAAAGAAACACAGAAGTAAGAGTGATTCGGAGAGAGGGACTGCGCATCGTGGTCAAAAGAGGTTGATATGATTATTGCACTGTATATTATCATCGGACTCTTCAGTCTTCTGATACTGATGGTCTTCATCATGTTCTTCGGGCTCTGGTTCCGGGCGTTGATTTCAGGAGCTCCCGTCAAGATGAGCCGGATCATCGGTATGTGGATCAGAAAGGTCCGTTCCCGCACAGTTGTGGAGAGCCGTATCATGCTGGTCAAAGCCGGCCTGGACATGGATTCGGATCTTCTGGAGACCCATCTTCTGGCGGGAGGAGACATCATCCGGGTCAGTAAGGCCCTAATTGCGGCGAACAAGGCAAAACTGGCCCTCTCCTTTTCCAAGGCAGCCGCCATTGACCTGGCGGGACGGGATGTTCTGGAAGCCGTTAAAACCTGCGTTAATCCCAAGGTGATTGACTGTCCCAACCCGGCCAAGGGAAAAGAGTCCATATCCGCTGTAGCCAAGGACGGTATACAGCTGATGGCCAAGGCCAGAGTCACGGTCCGCACCAATATTGAACGGCTCATAGGGGGGGCAACGGAAGAAACCATAATCGCCCGTGTGGGTGAGGGAATCGTCACCACAATCGGTTCGGCAGATGCCTACAAGGATGTGCTGGAAAATCCCGATAATATCTCAAAAACAGTACTGGCCAAGGGGCTGGATGCGGGAACAGCCTTTGAAATTCTCTCCATTGATATTGCCGATATTGATGTGGGTTCCAATATCGGAGCCAAACTGCAGGCGGATCAGGCCGAAGCCGATATGCGGCGCTATCAGGCAGTTGCGGAACAGAGACGGGCGGCGGCCAAGGCCAGAGAACAGGAAATGATGGCGGAAGTTCAGGAAAACAGGGCTAAAGTGGTTCTGGCGGAAGCAGAAATCCCCAAAGCCATCTCTGAATCCTTCCGGAATGGAAATCTGGGCATAATGGATTATTACAGAATGAACAATATCAAAGCCGATACAGCCATGCGCAACAGCATAGGGGGTGACCTGGAAAAGGGTGAGAAAAAGTAGATGAATGCTGATAATCTGATTACCGGAATCATCTCCCTCCTCATCCTTCTGGTCTTTATATTCAATCCTTTCCTGAGGAAACTGCTGGCCGGCCTCAGCGGAGAGGAGGAAAAACCGCCCCGGGAAGATCCGGCATATGGAAACAGCGGTTCCGTCGCCCGGCGGATACTGGGCAATAGGGACAGTGCACCCGAAAAGGCGATAAAGTTCATCACACCCGAGATACCGGTGAAAGAGCCTGACATACTATCTGAAGACGACAGTGAAGGGATACAAAAGAACAGTCTCTCCCGCCTGAAAGATTTACCGCCCCTGAAGCAGGCAGTACTCTGGAAGGAAATACTCGGACCTCCCCGGTCTCTGAATGATAAAGACAGTTTATTCTAAAACTCTGTCCTTTCTTTTTATCCGTTAAGGAAATATAATTATACAGACAATCATTTTTGGAGGATAATTTCCGCAAGCTTATGGATCATGATTCCATGCCTGTAAAAACAGAGCTTCTCAAAAATACAGACATGTTTTCCTCTCTTCTGAAACACGAGCTGAAAGTGATTTCTGACCATAGCGAGATTATCAGCTATAAAGCAGGAGATTCTGTATTCTCCAGCGGGAATCCCGGAGATTCCCTCTATATTGTTAAAAGCGGTGAAATACTCATAACAAAACAGGAACCCTACGCTCCGGTTATCGATATTGCCCGGTTTATAAGGGGAAACTGCTTTGGAGAACTGGATATGCTCACCGAAAGCATCCGGGAGGTGTCAGCTCATGCCACAGAAGAATCGGAGCTACTGGTATTCCCGAAAACCGGTACAGCCTTTACCGATCTCCTAAACGACCATCCCCAAATTTCTGCCCGCATACTCCATACCCTTCTGGCAGGAATATCGAGCCGGATCAGAAGCGCCAACGCCCTGATCAAGGAAAACTCACCCATTATCCAGGAGCTTAAAAAGCAGGTGTACCGGGACAAACTGACCGGTATTTACAACGACACCTTTCTTCTGGAGCAGATCAGGAAGCATATCAATGCAGAGACACCCTTTTCCCTGTTGATCTCCAAGCCTGACAACTTCAAGGAACTGAATGATGAATACGGCCATGATGCGGGTGACAGGGTGATTAAAATCATGGCCCGGCAGCTAAGGGATTTTATAGCTGATGACAACCGCACGGTCCGGTACAAGGGCAATGCCATGGCTGTTCTTCTTCCGGGTGCGGACAGAGAGAAAGCAGAGCAGAAAGCAAAAGAAATCAGAAGCTTTATCAGTCATCTAAATCTTGATGAAATCACCCGGGGAAAGGCCTTCTGTCTCAGTGCCAGTGTCGGAGTCTCCCTCTACCCCGCCCATTACACTGATCCCGAATTGATGGTAACCAAAACCCATGAACTACCCCTGACAGGGCGGAAGCAGGGAGGAAACCGCATTCTTTTTCCCGAGGACATTCGAGGAGAAGGAGGGGCTGCAGAATGAATGCAGCAGATGTTCTAAGATCCATCAAAATCCTCTCCACACTCTCTGAAAAAGATCGGAATAGTCTGTATTCCCATATGAATGAAGAAACCTTCCTAAAAGGGCAGCCCCTTTTTCACGAAGGGGATTTTGGTGATGTCATGTACATTGTCCTGTCCGGCACAGTCGCCATTCTGGTGAATACTCCCGACGGCGAAGAACTGGAAATTGCAGAAATCCCGGAAGGGAATTTCCTGGGAGAGATGTCTATTTTTGACCAGTCCCCCCGGTCCGCTACCTGTACCCCCAAAACAGACACCCGGGTACTCAGTCTTAAAGCCGATGATTTTTACCGCTTTATCAAGGAAAATCCCCGGGCCGGCATCCATATTATGCATCCCATGCTGAACACCACAACCAGCCGCCTCAAGAATACGGCGGCCTTTCTTTCGGATATGGTCACCTGGGGAGAACAGGCTCGCGTCAGGGCTATTACCGACGACTTTACCGGCCTGTACAACAGACGCTTTCTGGACGAAGCCCTTGTGGAACGGATCACAGAGGCTGAAGCAACAGGTGAGATTCTTTCGGTGGTCATGGTGGATCTGGATCATTTCGGAACTCTGAACAACCTGTACGGTCAGGAAACGGGAGACAGGGTTCTGCTGGAAGTCATTCCCCTGTTCCGCAAGGTGTTCAGGAAGGAGGATCTTCTGGCCCGTTACGGGGGAGATGAGTTCACCTTTATTCTGCCCGAGACAGACGGGCAACTGGCTCTTTCACTCTGCAACCGCCTGAACGAGGAATTAAAAACGATAAGCCTTCTCAGTAATCTTGAAGGAGAACTGAAGACTGTGAGTGCCAGCATCGGCATTGCCTGTTATCCCGACCATGGAGAGGATGCGGTGGAACTGAAAAGCTTTGCCGATAAAGCCCTTTACGAAGCCAAAGAAGAGGGTCGGGGCTGTGCCAGACTCTGGAAAAACCCGGCCGGAAGGGATCTGGGGAAAAGGAGTTTCACCAGCATCAGGAAAAGAAACCAGGTTATTGCCAATATTCTGGATGCCATTGACCAAAGGGATTCCTTTCTTGTAACGGGTCATAAAAACCCCGATGAAGACTGTATCTCATCCATGATCGCCATGGCTTTGCTGCTCAACAAGTTTTCCAAGTCCGCCTCCATACTCATTCCCGAAAAGATCAATGAGAACTACCAGTATCTGATCAATATCTGCCGGTACAATGCCATTCAGGTTCTCTATAACACAGCAGAAATTCCTCATAAAATATCAACTGTCTTTATTATGGATACACCCAAACCCGGGATGCAGGAAGATTTCCCCGGGAAAGAGGAGATCTTCGGTAATCAGAGGATTCTGAAAATTGAAGTGGACCACCATCTGGAGGCGGACAGCAGATGCAGCGGCGACAAAGGCTACTGCCTGGTGGATGAAGCCTCCAGTGCCAGTGAGCTGGTGGGCATGCTGGTCTTCAAACTGAAAAACAGAAAAGATCTGACGGAAAAATACAATCTGCAGGAACTCTTCTCCCGCAATCTGGTTCTGGCCATTCTCACAGGGATTATCGGTGATTCCAAAATGGGCAAATATCTGAAAACCAGGCGGGAGCGCTGGTTCTACAAACTCTTCAGTACCATGTTCAGTGAGCTTCTGACCAATATCACCCGGAAAAACTCCAGTAATTTCTCTACAATGGATGAGGTCTTTGAAGGACTTCAGCAGCTGTCCCGGCAGGAGGATGCCTGTTTCCAGGGAATGATGAAACAGAAGGTGGAGATCTCCGATAAAATAGGTACTGTTATTATTCCCCGCGATGTAATCGAAGAGATGCGGAAGCTCTATGATCATGAAACCATTGTCACCGTGGCCCGGTATACCGCAGATTCACTGGCTGAACATAGCCGGTTGCTGAGCCTGGTGGCCTATTATGATGATCAGCAGGATTCAGACCTCATTCAGTTCAGAATCAGAAGAAGCCAGAGTTACAAGGATCTGGACCTCAGACTGATTCTGGAAGAGTTCAACATAGAAAACGGAGGGGGACATCCCGGTGCCATAGGCTTCCGCTTTCCCAAAGATCAGATCAGCAACCTGACTGACTATGTGGAATCCCTCATTCCGGGAATAGAAAAACTGATGGCCCATGATAGGGCAGAAGAATGAAAGGACGGCCCCAAGAAAGGCCGCCCAGGTCAAAACTGTATTTTTTTGAGAGATTAAGAAGACGTATTTAGATCAATCCCGTCCTTTTCAAGTTCAAAAGAGGAATTGATACATGTCATTCATAATTTTCTAAACCTGGAACCTACCAGATGTAAGTCAGTTGTGTATAAATACTGTAGCCAAGGGTGGCTGATAAAACAATAAAGGCTACTGTCAGCTTCGGATCATATTTTACCGCCGGGGAAGATGTGCCTCTCTCGGTAAACCTTTCCCTCACAGTTGCCAGCACCATGTCTCTGCCGAAATAGAGCCACAAAGCAGCGATTATCAGGGTTCTGATCAGGTGAATTTCCCGTGTTGTCAGAGAACCTGACAGGTTGGGGACAAACAGAAATGTGAGGGCAAGGAGCAGCAGGTGTAACAGACCGTTCACAATAAGCAGCCGTCCGTTGAACTTTCTGAAGCGGTCAAAGTCCACCACATCACCCTCCTGAGCCTTCAGGGAATAGGAGATGCGTTTTTTTCCAGCTTCATCCGTTTCGTGCTTCAGGAGATTGACTCCCTTATACAGATAACCCAGAGTAAAAACCGTCAGAAAAGCCAGATATAGGATTACTACTAAACTCATAAGTCTCCTGCTTTAATGCTGTCCTGATGTTTTATCAGGACAGCAGGGTTATTGATCAAAAACTGATCAGGCTTCTACAGCTTCTTTATCACTGCTGAACTTGTGCAGAACAAAAGGAATGATAGCTGTGATAATTGTACCCGGTATGACAACAGAGTAATACAGGGGAGACTGATCAACAAAGAGCATAACAACAGCCAGAGCAATGAACACAAAGTTCAGAATGGCTGAGATCCACATACCGATATTTCCACCGGGAATCAGGAAGCTTCTGCTCTCGGCTCCATCTCTTTTTCTCAGCTTGACAACAGCAGGTGAAAGATAGATGTAGGGAAAAATAAAGATAACCATACTCAGAGCCAGAACTGTCCAGAAGGCTTCGCCCTCAATGGCATCCAGAACAAAGTATCCGATAACCAGGAATACGGAAGAGATAATTCCAAGCAGAATGTATGACTTGGAAAGGGTTCCGTATTTAGGGTGGCGCTCATGGAATACTTTGAAATCCTGTGCGAAAGTTACATCTTCCAGGATTTCGGAAGCACCGATAATCCAGGCAATCATATTGGTCATCAGAGTGAAGATAACACCAACCATCAATACAGAATAAACCCACTCAGGCAGGCCGACATTGGCAACCAGGTTGTACAGACCGTTAGGCAGTGCATCTACGATGAAAAGGGGATCTGCCAGGTTTTCGGGTGTAGCTGCGGCAAGAACACCGTAGGTACCGAAAATATAAAGGGCTCCCATAATGATGGAACCGGCGATAATGGCCTTGGGCAGGGCTTTGGCTCCGCCTTTAACCTGATCGGTAATAGCGGCAATCAGTTCCAGACCCAGAAGGTTGAAAACAATGGCTGTTACCAGACCGATGCTGGTGATATTAGCCAGACTGGGGAAGAAAGAACCGACAGTAAGACCTGTTCCTTCAATTCCGTTCTGAGCCACATACACAATACCCAGTCCACCGAAAATCAGCAGTACACCGACTTTGATAATGGTACCCAGAGTACTCAGAAAGACACCAAGGTCAATCCCTTTTCTCACAGTAAAAATCAGTCCCCAGTTGGCAACAAAGGCTACTACGAACATGACGGAGTTGTTCCAGTATGCTGTTTCAAAAAGGTTGAACGCGTAGGCGATCCAGATAGTGAATACAATAAATACGGCAGGCAGCCACATTCCGACATTGACCCAGTAGAACCAGCCGGCGATGGTGGCATGCAGTTTTCCCATGGATTCCTTAACCCAGGAAACCAGACCGTCCGGATAGGCGGCACCGAGCTCTGCATTGATGAATCCGTTGGGAATCATAAAGAAAACTGTGACAGTCAGCCACAGTCCGATGGCGGAAAGACCCATTTCCGCGGGAGCGGCAAAAGTATCAAGTACAATAATACCGCTGATCAGATACGCGATGATCTGAAAGAAACTCATTTTCTTTTCGTCTTCCAAAATTCTCTCCTTATAAAATAACGAAATCAGAGGGAGCCTGCCCCTCTGATTTCAATAGATTTACTTGACTAACCTTTTGGGCTGCTGCTGGGTAATACAGTGGACATTTCCACCGCCCAGAACAATTTCCCGGCCGGGTACAGTTACAATTTTATGGTTCGGAAGAGCCTTTTGAATCGTCTCTACCGCTTTGGCATCTTCTGCTCTGTCGAAAACCGGGAGGATAACTCCGCCGTTGACGATCAGGAAGTTGGCATAGGAGGCAGCCTGACGGTCGCCCTCTTCTCTGGGAAGAGTTCCTTCCACTGAATCTACCCCTTCTGACTCCTCTTTTGTAACAACAATAGAGGGAGAGGGAATGTAGAGTTTGTGAATCTCATACTTCCGGCCCCTGGCATCTGTTTCATTGGAAAGCAGATCGTAGGCTTTCTTGCTCATGGCATACTGGGGATCACTTTCGTCATCGGTCCAGGCCAGGCAGATGGTAGCGGGTGCTACATAGTGGATGATGTTATCAACATGTTCGTTGGTTTCATCCAGGTAGATACCCTCTTCCAGCCAGATCACTTTTTCAACATTCAGATAGTCTTTCAGCTTCTGAGTGATCTCCTCTTTGGTCATATGAGGATTTCTGCCTTCGCTGAGCAGACAGGCTTCCGTTACAATACAGGTGCCTTCACCGTCAACATGGATGGAACCGCCTTCCAGCACAAAACCTTCGGTTCTGTAGGAATCAACTCCTTCCATTTCACAGACCTTGCGGGCCACCTGATCATCCTTGTCCCAGGGAAAGTACAGACCGTCAACCAGTCCGCCCCAGGCATTGAATTCCCAGTCCACACCCCGCATATCACCCTTGTCGTTTACAACAAAAGTGGGTCCGCAGTCTCTGATCCAGGAATCGTCATTGCTCATTTCAACAACTTTTACAGTTTCAGGAAGCATTTCCAGAGCATTCTGATACTGACCGGCAGAAACACCGACCACTACAGGTTCGAACTGAGAGATGGCTGCTGCCACCTGGACAAATGCTTTCTGTGCAGGTTTGGCACCGTTTCTCCAGTTATCAGTTCTTTCGGGCCAGAGCATCCATGTTTTTTCATGGGGCTCAAACTCACCGGGCATTCTGTAACCGTCATTTTTCGGTGTTGAATCAATTCTTTTAGCCATTTTGTACTTCCTTAGATGGTTTCGAGGAAAGCGTTGATTTTATCTTCGTGTTTTTTCAGGGTTTCGGCACTGGGCTGGTCGATGTACTTGCGTGTGAAGTAAACCAGAATAGCCATCTGTGCAGTCAGTCTGTTTTCAGCTTCATCGAATGCTACTGAGTATTCCCCTTCCAGAGCGTCTCTGGTGACCTCTTCCTGATCGTTGGCAGGCAGACAGTGGAGGAGCATGGCACCGGGTTTGGCTTTGGACATCAGCTCGGTTGTGATCACGTAGTCGGGCATGAAGGCTGCCAGTCTTTCGTCTTTTTCGTCGTACTGAGTTGTCCAGTAGAAGCTGTCTCCGTAAACGATGTCACATTCTGAAATCCTGGACACATCGTCTGTGATTTCATAGGAACCGCCGCTGATCTTGCAGTTTCTGTCTGCCTGATCAAGCCATTCCTGTTCCATCTGGTATTTTACAGGACCAATCTGTTTGAATTTCATTCCGTATTTTGTACAGGTGAGCAGGAGGGAACGGCAAACATCTGTTGCATCACCCATAAAAGCCAGTGTCAGGTCAGAAAGAGTTTTCCCTTCAGGCATGTGTTCTTTAATGGTATAGATATCCGCCAGCATCTGTGTGGGGTGGAATCTTGTATCCAGACCGTTGATAACAGGAACGGTGGACATTTTAGCCAGTGCATCTACTGTTTCGGGCTCATTGGTACGGGCCATGATGATGTCACACATTCTGGAAAGAACACGGGCTGTATCATCGATGGACTCTTTTCCCCCCAGGTGAATATCTTTGGGAGACAGGAACAGAGCGTGACCGCCGAGGATGGTGGCCGCAGTTTCAAAGGAAACTCTTGTTCTTGTAGAACCGGCTTCGAAAATCATACCGACGGATTTGCCTTTGAACAGCTGAGGAACGGCATTCTCTTTTCTGGCCTGTTTCAGCATATCCATGAGTTCCATCATGTCATCCATTTCTTTTTTGGAAAAATCCTGCATGGAGATCATATGTGTCAGATCTTTCTTGTTCAGATCTGTTGCGCTTGAACTGGGTAATTTCATAAGTTTTAATCCTCCCGAATTAAAATATTATTATATCGAATATGCCGGAAGTGTACGATCAGACACCTAAATATGTCAAGCGAAAAGTTTTTTAATACATATATTATTCCGATTCGGAACACATTTTCTCCAAAAAGCTAGACAAAAAGCCGTTTTATGTTATGATGCATCTATATAAGAGTTATGAAGGAATGAAAAGATGAACTGGTATCTGCTGGGAATCGGAATCTATATTGTACTGCTTGTGGGCGTAAGCATCTATGCATCAAAGAAGGTGAAAACCGGAGAAGACTTTGATGTCGCCGGCCGTTCCCTCCCCTACTGGCTCCTCTCCTTTACCTTTGCCGGTCTGTGGTTCGGCGGCGGAACAGTCATCGGAACAACGGGTGTTGCCTTTGATTACGGTTTCTGGAGTACCGAAGCGGCCTGGGGCGTTATCCCGGACCCCTATGGCGCCGGACTGTGCCTGATTCTGGCGGGACTTTTCTACTTTACGACCTTACGAAAGCTGGGAGGCGTTACTCTGGCCGACTTTTTTGAAGCCCGTTTCGGAAAAAAAGCCGCCCTTCTGTCCACCCTGGTCATGATATTCGGCTGGACATTCTTTGTAGCGGCTCAGATTGTCGTATTCGGAAAAATCTTCAACTCCATACTGGGCTGGTCCTTTAATCTGTCCATCTGGATCGGTGTCGTCCTGATTGTGCTTTATACGATTGCCGGAGGACTCTGGTCCGTTGCCTTGACCGATATGGTGCAGATGATCATTGTATTAATAGGTATTATAATAGCCGTTCCCATCGGGCTGAATGCTGTGGGGGGAATTCAGGAGGTCAAAGCCGTCCTGCCCCCTGAAATGCTCAGCTTCACTCCCTCCTTCCATCCGGACTTCAGTACCGCAGGCCGGTGGATACCCTGGATTTCCGGATGGATGATTATTGCCCTGGGATCCATTGCCAGCCCCGATATAACTCAGGTAGCCCAGGCGGGGCTGACTGATAAAGATGTAAAAAGAGCCAGTGTAACTGCCGGATTCATCTACTGGTTTTTCGGCTCCCTCATTGTTCTTCTGGGACTGATCGGTGCCGCCCTGGTCGCCCAGGGAACTCTCACACTGGAGATGCTGGGAGGAGACAGCGAACTGATCATGCCGGTTATGATACAGGAACTCTTCCCCCTCCCCCTGGCAATCATTTTTGTATCTGCCATTCTGGCTGCAGTGATGTCCAGTGCCGATGGAGCCCTCCTGGCTCTGTCCACACTGTTCTCCAGAAATATACTCCCCTTCTTCAGAAAGGCATCGGCCGATGAGAAAAAAGAGCTGCTCATATGCCGTCTGGTTGTCGTTGTATTTGCCGTACTGACCACGGTTATTGGTATAGCCTACCCCAATGCCTTCTTACTTATGAATTTTGGATTTGACAGCCTTCTGGCCGGATTGTTCGTTCCTCTGACCCTTGGCATCTACTGGAAAAGAACATCTGTCAAAGGCTTTTTTGCCGGCGTTATTTCCGGTATATTAGTCAGGGTCGTTTTGAGCGGTTTCCTTGAAGGATGGACTTTAGAAACTGTGATGTATCCTGAAAAATGGTATCTCTATACCATGATTGCCCCCCTTGTAAACCTTTTGTTTACAGTATCTGTATCGCTATTGGAGAAAAAAGAGTATGAGTAACAGTTCAATACCCCTGCCCTTTGATAAACTGGATTATGAAATCATTAAACTCCTCAATGAAAATGCCCGTATGTCGGCAGCTGAGATGGAGAAAAGAATAGGCGCCAATCAGAGGAATATCCGTAAAAGGCTGGACAGACTTCTGGATCTGGGAGCGATCCGCCTGAAGGGAATTGTAGAGCCCAAGGTTTTCGGATACGGCATATCGGTGGATATTTTCCTGGCCTGTGAAGACGGATATGAGGATCAGGTTCTCCGGGAACTCCGGGAAATGGCCCCCATCTGTTACCTGGCCACCGGACAGACAAACAATGAACTGTCCATAGAATCAAGGTTTCAGGATTTTGAATCCATGGATGATTTTATGAAGAAGGAACTTCCCGCCATTGAGGGGCTGACCATCAAGGGTTTTGCCATTCTCCCACGCATTGAGAAGAATATCGACAGCTGGATGCCGCCGGAAGAAATTTTCAAGAACTGAGTCTGCATTCTGTCAAACCGGACCGGATCATTGGATCCGGTTTTTCATTTATAGAAATTGTGCGAGACTAAAAGCCGGCTGATTTTTTCAGATGCTCAATCTCCTGTGGCCAGATTGTGTCATCAATTGTTTCCAGCACCAGGGGTATGCCGTCAAACCGGGAGTCAGAGGCAATCATCTCGAAAGCCTCCCAGCCGATGTTCCCCTGCCCCAGACTGTGGTGTCTGTCCACACGGCTGTCCAGTTCCGATTTGGCATCGTTTATATGCATCCCCATAAGCCGGTTAAATCCAACAGTGCGTTTAATATATTCAAAAGTGTTCTCAAATACTTCAGGAGTTCTGATGTCATACCCGGCAGCAAACATATGGCAGGTATCCAGACAGACTCCCACTCTGGAGGGCTCGTCACACAGTTCAATCAGCCGGGCCAGATGATCAAAATGCCAGCCCATGGCAGAGCCTTGTCCTGCTGTGTTTTCAATGACAAGTACAGCAGTTTCGGTCTTTTCAATGGCCCTGTTCATCCCTTCGGCTATCCGTTTCAGGCAGTCCTCTTCAGAATAGAGCTTCAAGTGAGCCCCGGGATGGAAGTTCAGCATACTCAGTCCCAGCTGTTCTACCCTGTTCAGCTCATCAATGAAGGCATTAACGCTTTTCTCCCATTTTTCGGGATCTCTGTTTCCCAGATTAATCAGATAGGAGTCATGAACCAGAACCGCCTCCGGTGCATACCCGCAGGCTTTCAGATTGTCCCGGAAGGCAGTGATGCTCTCAGGACTCAGAGGTTTTGCACTCCACTGCTTCTGGTTCTTGGTAAACATACCGAAGCCGGTGGCTCCGATCCTGTGTGCATTCAGGGGAGCGTTCTCCACACCCCCTGCTATACTGACGTGGGGTCCGATGTATTTCATATGGAATCACATTATATCAGATAAAGACGGAAGGATCTGTATGATATTTTTCCTTGACAGCTGTATGGGGCAGTGTTACTCTAAATGCACGCGCGTGCATCAGTATCGTGCAGAATATTACGGATTCAGGATAAAAACCGGGGACAGTTCGGATTTATCCAGTATGAATCGATTTTTTTTACATATTAATGCACGCGTGTGCATAATGGAGATAAATATGATCGAAGCAAGCAAAAACAATAATGCCGCCGGCAAAATCCGCTACGGGATGGTAGGCGGCGGAAGCGGAGCTTTTATTGGTGAAGTTCACAGAAAAGCTATCGGACTGGATGGAAAGGCAGCTCTGACAGCCGGTTGTTTCTCCCGCTCTCTTCCCTTGACTCTGGAGACCGGGGAGGCTCTGGGAGTTGATAAAGACCGTCTGTATGAATCCTACCTGGAAATGGCGGAAGCCGAGTCCAAAAGAGAGGACGGAATTGATTTCGTATCCATAGTCACCCCCAACAACTCCCATTTTATGATTGCCCGGACCTTTCTGGAAAACGGAATTCATGTGGTCTGTGACAAACCCCTGACAACAAATTATGAAGAGGCCGAAGAACTCCATAAACTGGCGGAGGAAAAGGGACTTCTCTTTGCAGTGACCTATACCTACACCGGTTATCCAGCTGTAAAACAGGCCCGGGAGATGATTAAAAACGGAGAAATCGGTGAAATCCGCTTTGTAAATGCCGAATATCCCCAGGAATGGCTGGCCGAGCCGGCAGAACAGGACCCCGCCAACAAACAGGCTGTGTGGCGCACCGATCCCGCTCAGTCGGGAATCTCCAACTGTGTGGGAGATATCGGCAGCCATGTGGAGAATATGATCTCCTATGTGACCGGTCTGGAGATTGAGTCTCTCAGTGCCCGTCTGGACAAAATGGTGGAAGGCAGAAAGCTGGATGACAACGCTGTGATTATGCTCAACTACAAGGGCGGAGCCAAAGGGCTGTACTGGTCTTCCCAGATTGCCTGGGGGCATGATAATGACCTGAGTTTCCGGATTTACGGCAGCGAAGGAGCTATTTCCTGGAGACAGGAAAACCCCAATTATCTGAAAATAGCCAAAAAGGGAGAACACGTAAAAGTGGCTTCCAGAGGACGGGACGACTTCTATGATCACCCCGGTTCCTATGTCCGCATACCCTCTGGACATCCTGAAGGCTATTTCGAAGCCTTCGGCAATATATATTCCACATTCATCGATGCTCTGACGGTTAAAAAGGCCGGGGGAACTCCCGATGAAAACCAGCTGGACTTCCCCACTCCCATCGACGGAGCCAAGGGCGTCCGCTTCATTGAGAAATGCGTCGAAAGTTCTGATAAGAACTCAAGCTGGGTGGATTTCTAAAACCGCCGGAACCATATCACCTGAGCCGGTTTTCCAGCTCGGGCATTACTTAAAAGGGCCTTCAGGCCTGATTAAAAAAAACATCGAAGTTCTATAGGACTTCGGCCTACAAAGGAGACTGAACAATGGCAAGACCTGTAACACTATTCACCGGACAATGGGCGGATATTCCTTTCGCAGAACTCTGTGAAAAAGTAAAAAAGATGGGATACGACGGTGTGGAAATCGCCTGTTGGGGCGACCATATGGAAGTCAGAAAAGCCTCATCCGATCCCGCTTATGCGGCAGAGAAAAAGGAAATTCTGAAAAAAAACGGCCTGAGCTGTACAGCCCTGGGGGCTCACCTTTCCGGTCAGTGTGTCGGCGACTACAACGACCCCAGACTGGACGGATTTGCTCCTTCCGAACTGGCGGGAAAACCCGATGAGATCAGAAAATGGGGCACCGAAGAGATGATTCATACCGCCCGTGCTGCTGCAGCCATGGGATGTACTGTGGTAACAGGTTTTATGGGCTCCCCCATATGGAAATACCTCTACTCCTTTCCCCAGACCACCCAGGAGATGGTGGATGCCGGATATGAGGAAGTCAAAGAGCTGTGGTCTCCCATTTTTGATGAGTTTGATAAACTGGGCGTGAAGTTTGCCCTGGAAGTTCACCCTTCTGAAATAGCCTATGACTACTGGTCAACTGTAAAACTCTTTGAGGTCTTCGAAAACCGTCCCACTCTGGGACTGAACTTTGACCCCAGCCACCTGATCTGGCAGGGTGTGACTCCCCACCTCTTCCTCAGAGACTTTGCCCACAAGGTTTATCATGTTCATATGAAAGATGCAGCTGTGACTCTGGACGGACGCAGCGGAATCATCGGTTCCCATCTTGAGTTCGGCGACAGCCGCAGAGGCTGGAACTTCAGATCCATCGGTCACGGACAGGTCGATTTCGATGCCATTATCAGAGAACTGAATGATGCCGGATATGCCGGTCCCCTGTCTGTAGAATGGGAAGACAACGGAATGGACAGAGAATTCGGTGCAGCTGAATCTGTGGAATATGTGAAGAAGATGAACTTCTCTCCCTCCACAGTCGATTTTGACGGTGCAATGGAGAACTGATGGCGGAACAGGCAATTCTTGAGGTACAAGCCATATCCAAGGAGTTCTCCGGAGTCAGAGTTCTGAACAGCATCAACCTTCCGATTCACCGGGGAGAAATCCTCGGTCTGATCGGGGAGAACGGTGCCGGTAAATCCACGCTGATCAAGATAATAAACGGGATTTACACTCCCACCGAGGGGTCTCTGACCCTGAACGGTGAGGAAGTTCAGATCCGGGATGCCCATAGTGCCAAGAGCCTGGGCATTGCCATGGTTCCCCAGGAGTTCAATCTTGTGGACAGCCTGAATGTTTTTGAGAACATATTCCTGGGCAGTGAACCGAGAAGGAAAAACGGTTTACTGGATAAGGCGAAAATGCGTGCCCGGTCCAAAGAACTCCTGGACAGGCTGGAAACGGACATATCGGTAGAGGCCAAAATATCAACTCTCAGTGTAGCGGAAAAGCAGATGGTGGAAGTCTCCAAGGCGATGATTCATGACGCGAAGATTCTGATCTTTGATGAACCCACAACCACACTGACCCAGCACGAAATTAATATCCTTTTTGATCTGATGAACCGTTTGAGGGACGATGGGGTCACCATGATCTTTGTCTCTCATAAATTGAAAGAGGTAAAAACCCTATGCGACCGGGTGGCCGTTTTAAGAGACGGCGATCTGGTGGATGTGAGCACTATTGATGAAATAGATGAACAGATGATGGCCCAGAAAATGGTGGGACGTGAACTGACGGCTATTTTTCCTGATAAGGCTGACCCCGAATCGGATGAAGTTGTTCTGTCGGTCAAAGACCTGTCTGTTGATGGAAAGCTGGACAGTGTGAGTCTGAATCTGAAAAAAGGCGAGATTCTGGGTCTGGCAGGACTGGTGGGCGCGGGACGCACAGAACTGGCGGAAGCAGTTATGGGTCTGCGCCGGAAACAGAGCGGCCGTGTCAGTATTTACGGCAAAGAGATTGCCATAAACAACCCCCGGACGGCCATAGACAACAAACTGGGATACATCAGTGAAGACAGGCAGGGCCGGGGCATCCACACGGATTTTGATCTTCTGGCCAACACAACACTGATCTCTTTGAAAGACTATCAGAATGTTCTGCTGGATAAAAAGAAGATCAGGGAAACCACAGAAAAGTATGTTGATCTGTTTAACACAAAAACATCTTCCCTGAAAAAGGAACTGCAGTATCTGAGCGGCGGGAATCAGCAGAAAGTGTATCTCTCCAAATGGATGGATACAAATCCTGAAATTCTGATTCTGGATGAACCGACCCGGGGTATTGATATCAATGCCAAGAGTGAAATCTATCAGTTTATCAACGGGCTGACGGATCAGGGATTTTCCCTGATTGTGATCTCTTCCGAACTGGAGGAAATTATCGGACTCTGCACCAGAGTGTATGTCCTGAGAGAGGGAAAAATTGCCGGTGAACTGGCCGGTGACCATATAAATGAGGAGGAAATCATGTTCTACGCTACAGGCGTGAAGGTGATGGAACAGATATGATATTTAATAAAACAGGGACCCTGGAAAACACGGGGACCAAATTCAACTGGAGGGATTACACAACCCTGATCGGGTTTATCGCCCTTTTTCTGATAGCTACGATTATGGGCTGGCCCTACTTCCTGCGATCCAGAAACCTGATCACTCTGCTCAGACAGATCTCCTATACAGGGATTATCGCTCTGGGAATGACCCTGATCATCATATCGGGAGGATTTGACCTTTCTGTCGGCTCCATGACTGCCTTTGCCGGGGGTGTTGCCATATTTGCCATGAACACCTTCGGTCCTGACAGCGGATTCGGTGTGCTGGCAGCCATCCTGACTGCCATAGTCTTTGCCACATTTCTGGGAGCCTTTAACGGTTTTCTCATTACCAAATGGAAGATAGCACCCTTTATTGCCACACTGGGAACCATGTCGATCTACCGCTCTCTGGTGATCTACTTTGCCCAGGCCGGGAATATCGAGTCTGTCAATCAGAGATACGGCCGCATCGGGTCCGGGGTCTTTCTGGGACTGCCCATTCCTGTGTGGATGTTTTTTGCCATTGCAGCAGTGCTTCATGTATTCCTGAACCATACAAGAACAGGCCGCTATCTATGCGCTGTCGGCGCCAATGAACAGGTGGCCCGGTTCTCGGCTATCAAGGTGAACCTGATCCGCTTTATTCCCTATGTAATTACAGGGTTTACAGTCGGAGTATCCGCCATGCTCTGGTCATCCCGGCTTAACAGTATGAATCCCTCAGACTGTGCAGGATATGAACTGGATGCCATTGCGGCGGTTGTCATTGGAGGAACCCCCATGACCGGAGGCCGGGGAAGCATCATCGGTACGGTCATCGGGGCTATCATGCTTGGAATAATCAACAATATGCTGGTTCTTGCCGGGGTATCTTCATACCTGCAGCAGGCTGCCAAGGGTGTTGTGATTATAGTTGCAGTGTTACTGCAGTATAAAAAATAACGGAGGACTTTAGTATGAAAAAGTTTATGTTGATTTGTCTGGTGGCTTTATTCGCCATAGGTGGAGCTTTTGCTTCAGGACAGAATGAAAGCGGAACCAAACACATTGGTGTTGCCATTCCCAGTGCCGACCACGGATGGACAGGAGGAATCGTCTGGTGGGCCAACAAAAGAGTAAAAGAGCTGGAAGCAGAGTACGGTGATCAGTTTAAATTTACTGTGGTCACTGCAGACGGACCTTCCTCGCAGGTACAGGCAGTTGAAAACATGATGGCCATCGGACTGGATTATCTTGTAATCCTTCCCCACGAATCAGCACCCCTTACACCCATTGTAAAAGAAGCCCAGGCTTCCGGAACAAAATGTATTGTTGTAGACCGTGGTATGTCTGAAACTGACTTCGGTTACGTAAACCTGGCCGGTGACAACCCCGGATTCGGTACTCTCAGCGGTGAGTGGATGGTAAAGGAAATGGTTGCAAAAGGCGGCGGAAACATCGTTTGTATGGGCGGTCTTCCTGTTCCCATCGATAAAGAAAGAATGGACGGTTTCTTTGCCGAGCTCGATAAAGAGCCCTCTATCGTGAACCTTCTTGGAAAAGACAAATACGAGTTTGCCAACTGGTCAACACAGAAAGGTCTGGAACTGATGGAAACCTTCCTGATCCAGTACCCCAAAATTGATGCCGTATTCTGTCAGGATGATGATGTTCTGCGGGGTGTTCTGCAGGCATACAAAGAGTCCGGAAGATCCGATATCCATACATTCCTCGGCGGCGCCGGTTCCAAAGTTGTTATGAAAATGATCATGGACGGAGATCCCCTGGTTAGAGCCACTGTCACCTATCATCCCATGATGATTGCCGACGGTATTGATTATGCCGTAGATGTTGCTCTTGGCAAGAAATCTGCCGACTTCCATGAAAAATCTTCACCCACATCTGTGGTTATCCCCTCTGTTCTGCTCACCAAGGACAATGTGGCCGACTACTACGAAGCTGATTCCATTTACTAGAATCTGTTTCATACGGTAATATAATGGCCGGGCCCTGTGGCCCGGCTTTTTTATTGTACTTATGATTTTACAAATAGACAGGGAGACCGGTTTGAGGAAGAAAGTAAGCAGAGCGGATGTGGCCAAAGCGGCAGGAGTTGCTGAATCCACAGTATCCAGAGCTCTGAACGACTCCACTCTTATCTCGGAGGAAGTCAAGGAAAAGATCAAGAAAATTGCTTCCGATCTGGGATACATTCCCAACAGACAGGCTGTTCTCCTGGCCAGCAATAAAACCATGAGAGTGGGACTTGTTGTTCCCACCTATAAATCCTTTTCTCCCTTTACCAGAAGCTACTTTCCCCGTCTACTGGACGGTGTTCTGCAAAAGGCCGAGGAGCTGGGCTATACGGTGACCATCGTTCTGGACAAGAAGAACGACCAGTACAAAGATCTGAGCGAGATGATCTACAGCAAGGAAGTGGACGGTTTTATCTTCTCGGTCACCTCCCTGGCGGATACACGATTTAAAGACCTCTTAAGTCATAAAGTCCCCTTTGTTTTATTGAATAACTATGTTGCCGGAGCAGACTGCATCAACTGTGATCCCTATGTGGGAACCAAGGATGCCCTCTCCCATCTGGCAAAAATGGGTCATCAGCATATCGGATACATAATGGGAGACATAAACTACTGGGACGGAAAAGAGCGTCTGGCCATTTTTCAGAAGCTATGCGCAGAGATGGGCCTGCGCTACACTTTGACAGACGGCAATTTTTCCAAACGGAGCGGATTGGCCGGAGCAGAAGAGCTTCTGGGGCTTAGTGATGTACCCACTGCCATACTGGCAGGTTCCGACCGCTGCGCCCTGGGAGTCATGGAGTACTGCAAGAAGGAAGACATCAGAATACCCGAAGAGATCAGCCTGATCGGTTTTGACAATCTGGGGCCGGCCAGAGATGCGGTTCCCGGACTTTCGACCATACACAACCCCGTGGTTCGTATGGCTTCGGATGCCATGGATCTTCTGAACAGACGGCTGAATGGAGAAAATAAAAAAGAAACTTCCCATCTGGTGGATTCCGGCTTTATAATCAGAAAGTCTACAGGAGTCCCACATGAACGGTGATCCGGTTAAAATAGCTCTCATCGGCTGCGGTAATATGGGAAACTACTATGCCCATAACCTGAGCCGGATGGAGGGAGTAAAGATAATCAGCTGCTGTGATCCCTCGGAAAAGAAGCTGGAAGGGTTCAGAGCAAAATGGAACATCCCCCATGGAGAAACCCACTGGTACAATCTGATCCATCCTGATAATCCGGAGACCAGGGCAGATGCGGTAATCAACTGCACGGTAGATTCCCTTCATGGCCCCATCTTCAAGGCCTGTCTTGATGCCGCCCTCCCCCTTCTGACTGAAAAACCCTTTGCCGTTCCCTTTGACATACTGAAATCTGTACCCTCAGAAACGTTATTTAAGCAAACTCTGCTGATCAATTTCTCCAAACGTTCACTTCCTGCCGTCCATGGCGCCCGGGATTTTATACAGAAGGGAGGATTGGGAGAAATACACAGAATGGAGTTTCACTACAGGCAGGGCTGGGTATTAAATCATGACTACGGAGACTGGCATGACAAATCGGCCTGGTTCTGGCGTCTGACCAATGATTATTCCCACTACGGTGTTCTGGGAGACCTGGGGTCTCACCTCTTTGACCTAAGTGTGTATTTTGGCGGACCGGCAGATTCCATAGGCTGCAATCTAAGCCGTATTGCCAAAGGTCAAAACGTCCTGAAGGGACATCAGCTGGACAGCTGGGATGATGCAGTCTGTATGCTTCATATGGAAAACGGAGCGTCCTGTCTGATCAGCGCCAGCAGAACGACCGCTGGAGAAAAGGATTCTCTTGAGATACTCATAAGCGGAGAGAAGGGATCACTCCGGCTGAACCCGGAGCAGTCCAGAGACAGGTATAACCTTTTCCTGACAGGTCAGAATGAGTGGGAGGAAGTACACTGCCCACAGCGCCCGGAGAAAAACCATGACCTGTTTATTGATATTCTGAAAACCGGAACCTCTTCTGATTATACCGGACTGAAAGCAGCTTTATACAATCAGGTAATGATTGAGGCTGCCGCAGAAGCAGACAGTCAAAATACGACCCTTAAAATAAACCATTTCGGACAGGATAAACTGGGAGACCTATGGCAGCAGACAAATCCCTGATACCCCTTGGCACAATGATCCGGGGCGGAGAGAAAACCCGCCGGTCTCTTGAAAGATTTATACCCATCGGCATTGAATCTGTACAGATTTTTTTCTGGGAAGTTCTCCCGGAGACGGCAGACCTCTCCTGGATGGAAGAGACCGCCGCCGTCTGCCGGCAGAAGGGTATACTCATATCCGCCCTGGGACTCTATGCCAACCCTCTGCGGGATTTGGAACACAGAGACAAAGCGGCCGCCGACTGGACCCTCCTCCTGGATTTTGCATCCCGTTTTGATATCCCCGTGGTCTCCGGGTTTACCGGAAGGATACCGGGAACTCCCCTGGAAAAATCCTATGAAGGGGTAAGAGACTTTTTCACACCCATAACAGAGGCGTGTCTGGCAAAAAACCTCAAACTGGCATTTGAAAACTGCTCCATGGAGGGAGACCAGTCACAGGGTGACTGGAATATCGCCTTTCTGCCCGAAGTATGGGAGCTTCTGCTGAATGACTACTTTCCTGACAGGAATATCGGACTGGAATATGAACCGGGACATCTGGTGCGTCTGGGTATACCTGCATCAGAACCTGTCCGGCAATGGAAGCATCGAATCCATCATATCCATGGAAAGGACGCTCCCGCCCTGTTTGCCGATGAGTTCTGTTTTCCCGGTGAAGGTGTCAGTGACTGGCCGAATCTGCTAGAAGAGCTGAAAAGCATCCAATATCAGGGAACCCTTGATCTGGAAGGATACCACGGACAGTTTGTTTCCCATGAACAGGAAAAGGAGAGACAGGTCAGAAGTCTGGATTATCTGAGAACCTGCTTCTGAAAGAGGCGTGATAAAACAGACTAAACTTGTAAAATGGACTTATAATTCTTTATTGCCTTCTTTGAGCTGCTGCTCTGAAATACCAGTCACCTTCTGAATAATTTCATAGGAGATGCCTTCCTGTTCCATGGCTTTGGCATTTTTCAGATTTGTTTTTTCTATACCCAACTCAAGACCTTCTTTCCTGGCAAAATCAATTTCTGCAGCCTTGTCTCTGAGGTATTTCTGATGGGCCTCATAGGCTTCTATCAACTCATCACTCATAGAAAAATCTTTATAGGCATCATGGGCTTTTTCCATAACCGGATCTCCCTCTACGATCAATCGTTTCAATTCATTTTCATCGATTCTACCTTCATTTTTGAAGTAGAAAGCCCACCGGGCCAGCCGGGATTCTGCCAGATTGTCCGGTTCCTCATCCATTTTGGGCAGTTCGAAATAATGAATCTGCATCATATTGGATAATACTACAGATTTAGTTCTGTCATCTATGGCGGTGAAACAGTTATGGGGCTTTTTCATTTCCGGAAACAGGATAAAATCCAGCAGATTGATGGAAATAACAGGATTCAGTGTTTTGTACTCATCCCCCTTCGCCAGCTGTCCGGAAAACAGTTTCGCCCAGTAGTAGAGACTCCGCTCTTTGAACTCGGACTGCCGGGCCACCTGTATTTCAATATTATAGATTCTCTTTAAGCGGTCTTGTGCTTTCACATCCAGTATGGATTCTTTTTCCAAATTCAGAACAGTCTGATTAAAGGGATTGAGAATTGTTATGTCACAGATTATTTCAAAATCAGGATACAGATCCAGTAAAACCGTGTTGATAAAATCAATCAGAATCTCTTTATTACTTTCGCTTCCCAGGAGGTACCGGACAAAGAAATCTGAAACGGGATTGATGTATGCGGCCATAAATACTCCTTCTTTGTACAACCACACGGCTGAATATGCTGCGGTGCTTCAATGGTAGATAAAAAAACTGAATCAGAATAAATCTCTGTGCGTCAGGGATCGGCAGGGCGGCGCAGCTGGTCCCGGAGGGACGGGACCCCGAAAGAGCACGGCCCTTTTTTTACAGCCCCCGGGGGATGAAAAAAGGGAGACGCCCGAATCCATACTTGACAAACATGCTATTATTAATTCATAAATACTATAGGGGGGTATCCTATATGTCAAAAAAAGAAATCCGGAAGGCACATCATCCCTATGAGACCAAACAGAATATGATTAACCGTATGAAACGGATTGAGGGACAGATTCGGGGCATCAGCCGGATGATTGATGAAGATGTGTACTGCGACGATATTCTGCATCAGTTTATGAGTGTGGAGTCGGCTATTGGTGGTGTGAAGAAGACCCTGCTGGAGGCTCATATGAAGGGCTGCATTGTCCACCAGATTCAGGAAGGGCAGATGGAGGCGGTGGACGAGCTGCTTCTGACCATAGGGAAAATGACAAAGTAACCCCAAAGGAAAGTGGTGTGGAAATTATACAGTTGAATATAAAGGGGATGACCTGTGCATCCTGTGTGGCCCATGTGGAAAAGGGCATTAAAAAGACTCAAGGGATCGATACGGCGGCGGTCAATCTGGCCACAGAGAAGGCGACGGTGAGCTATGATCCTGAGAAAACAGATATTGAATCCATTATTAAAAGTGTGAGGGATGCCGGTTATGCGGCAAGCCTGCCGGTTCCTGACGACCAGGGGGATGAGGAGAAGGAGAAAGCGGCACAGCTGAACAGGCTCAAGATTCAGACTCTGATTTCTGCGCTGTTGAGCCTGCCCCTCATGCTGGCCATGGTAGCCATGCTTATAGAGATTAAGGCCCTCCATTTTTTGCATGATCCCTTGCTGCAGCTGATTCTGGCGACTCCTGTTCAGTTCTGGATCGGTTTCCGTTTTTACAGGGGAGCCTGGAAATCCCTGAAGGCAGGGAGTCCGGGTATGGATCTGCTTGTGGCCCTGGGTACCTCGGCGGCCTACTTTTTCAGTATTTATACAGGCTTTTTTGCCGAAACAACTGCCGGGGAAATGCCCCATCTCTACTTCGAGGCGTCGGCGGTTATCATCACCCTGGTTCTGCTGGGTAAATATCTGGAAGCCCGGGCCAAGGGAAAGACTTCGGAGGCCATTCAGAAACTGATGAGCCTGCAGCCGGGGACAGCCCGGGTAGAACGGGACGGGAAGGAGATGGAAGTTCCTGTGAGCGATGTGGTGCCTGGAGATATTGTCCTGATCCGTCCGGGTGAACGGATTCCTGTGGACGGTCCGGTTCTGGAAGGGAATACGGCTGTGGATGAGAGTATGATCAGCGGCGAAAGCCTCCCTGTGGAAAAAGAGCCGGGAGATACCCTGATCAGCGGCACAGTGAACAGCTACGGAGCAGTACGGTTCAGGGCAGAACATGTGGGCAGCGATTCGGTGCTGGCCAGAATCATTTCCATTGTGGAAGAGGCTCAGGGGTCCAAGGCTCCCATTCAGAAGCTGGCAGACAAGGTGGCTGCCGTATTTGTACCTGTGGTTCTGGGGATTGCCCTGGTCACCCTGATTCTCTGGACAGTTGTGGCCGGAGATTTTACAGGGGGTCTGGTGGCCGCAGTGGCTGTTCTGGTTATTGCCTGCCCCTGTGCTCTGGGTCTGGCCACTCCCACTGCCATTATGGTGGGTACCGGTACGGGAGCCGGCCGGGGGATTCTGATTAAAAACGGCGAAGTTCTGCAGACCGCCGGACGGGTTTCGGCTCTGGTGCTGGATAAAACGGGCACCATAACCCGGGGCAGGCCGGAGCTGAAGGTAGTCATAGCCCTCAGCGCTGCCTGGACGGCGGATGAGCTTCTGGCTCTGGCGGGTTCACTGGAAAACAACTCGGAACATCCTCTGGCCCAGGCGGTGGTCACTGCCGCCCGGGAAGCGGGGTGTACTCTGGAAAAGACAGAGAGTTTTACAGCCCTTCCCGGTCAGGGCATCAGAGCTGTCTTCAAAGGCAGGGAGTATGTGATCGGTAAAGAGAGCTACCTCCGGTCCATGGGTATTCCTCTGGATGATCCGGAGATTCTGAAGCAGAAGGAGGAACTGGAAGACCGGGGAAGTACGGTCATTATGATGGCTGAAACCGGGTCTCCCGCCCTTCTGGCCCTCCTGCCGGTGGCAGACCGGATCAGAGAGCATTCGGCGGCGGCTGTGGCGATGCTTAAAGAGATGGGCCTCCAGGTGTATATGATTACAGGCGACAATGAGCGTACCGCCCGGGCCATTGCCAGGGAAGCGGGAGTGGATCATGTACTGGCGGATGTGCTGCCCGAAGAGAAGGCTGAAGAGGTGAAGAAACTGCAGGGCTCAGGACATATAACGGCCATGGCGGGAGACGGTGTGAACGATTCTCCGGCTCTGGTGACAGCGGATATCGGGATTGCCATGGGTGAAGGTTCGGATATTGCCATGGAATCTTCGGATATTACCCTGATGCGGGGAGATCTGAGGGAGATTGCCGCTGCCATACAGCTGAGCCGGAAGACAATGGGAAAGATCAGGCAGAATCTGTTCTGGGCCTTTTTCTATAACTCCATCGGGATTCCCTTTGCGGCCCTGGGGCTGCTGAATCCTGTGATCGCCGGAGCGGCTATGGCCTTCAGTTCGGTATCGGTGGTCAGTAATTCACTGAGTCTTAAGAAATTCAAATTAAAAACACCTGACTCCCGGGGAGCTGCTGTGACAGAGGACGGGAATCAGGCAGAGGAGATGAATATGAAAACAACAATAACTGTAGAGGGCATGAGCTGTAATCACTGCAAAATGTCTGTGGAAAAGGCGGCGTCCTCAGTGGATTCGGTCACAGACGCTGTGGTGGATCTGGAAAAGAAAGAACTCTCCCTCCTTGTGGATGAGGGAAAGATCGATGAGGTGAAAGCGGCTGTCAGAGAAGCAGGATTTAATCCTCTTTAGAAAACTCTGAGGGGTTATCTGCGCCGGAGGGGCCGGCTGCCATAGCTTTGGCGGCGGCTTCAATGATATGGGCCACCTGGTGCTGATCCAGGCGGTCGGTGTTGATCACCAGGTCTGCAAAGGCGTAGTCGTCGTTGTTGATGTCATAGAGTTTTTTGTAGCGGTTGTGATCCCGTTCATCCCGAGCGGCGGTTTCGACCATTCTCTGCTCGAAGACTCCCCCTTCCCGTTTATGGATTCTGCCGGCTCTGGTTTCGGGGCTGGCGGTGAGAAAGACCTTGAGGTCTGCCTCTTTGAGCATCCAGATAGCCAGGCGGGAGCCCAGTACAGAGGAGCCCTCCATGGCCAGTTTGACCTGGTTCTCATCCACAAAGTAATCCCATTTGGGGTCTGTCTCAGCCATCTGGCAGAGTTCCTTGAAATCAATGCCTTTGTCTTCGGCAATATTGTGAAATGTATAGTTTACAAGTTTCAGATTCAGCCTTTCGGACAAGATGGTACTGACCGATGAGTTCCCGCATCCGCTTCTTCCTGAGATGGCGATTCTGAATGGTTCCTTATTCAACATTTCTAAGCTGCTCCCTTACCTTTTCCAGAGAATCCTTCATTTCTACTACAATCCGGCCGATTTCGACAAGGGTGTTTTTCGATCCGATGGTGTTCACTTCCCGGTTAATCTCCTGACACAGGAAATCCAGCTTCTTGCCGACGGGTTCAGAGGAATCGGCAATGCTGCGGAATCCTTCAAAGTGAGTTGTCAGGCGCTGCAGCTCTTCATTGATATCAAAACGGACAATCTGCACGGCAATTTCCGCCAGGATGCGGCTTTCATCGGCCTTGCCTTCCACCACTTCGGCAAACTTTTCTTTCAGGGTTGTGGTGATCTGCTCCTCCATCCGGGGGGCGTATTCGGTAATTTTCGAAACGCAATCCTCCAGGAATGAGATCTGCCCCATAATATCCTTCTCTGTTTCTGCCCCTTCGGCGGCCCGGGAGGCGTGCACCTGTTCCAGGACATCCTGAAAGAGGGGTTCGACAATCTCATACAGGGCATCCAGGTCCCTGTTTTTGTCGGTTTTGATGATCCCGTCCATGGACAGAATATGTCCCAGGGACAGGTCGCCGCCTATGCCGGCGGTCTCCTGCACTTCCCGCAAGGTGGCGGCATAGCTTTTAACCGCTTCCCTGTCCACAATAAGGGTCAGGTCTTCTTCCAGCTCCTTCATGCGGAGGTAGACCTCTACCCTTCCCCTTTTCAGGGAGCCGGTGACCAGAGACCGGATCTGTCCTTCCAGGGGGGACAGGGGCGGGGGCACATTGAGTATCAGATCCATATATCTGTTGTTGTAGGTTTTCATTTCCAGTGATAAACGGACCTTTCCGTTCTGGAATTCCTTATAGCCGTATCCGGTCATACTGATCATGATGTTGTCTCCTGTAATCCTTTATAGAGGCTGCGCCCCAGCTGCCAGTTGTCTCCGGCTCCCATGGTCACAAACAGATCCCCCTCTTTCAGGGTCTGCATAAGATAATCGAGAGCCTCCCCGGGCTCGTTGTAATACTTTACATTCCCGTGATGTTCACAGGTTTTATTAAAAAGATCCCGTCCTGAAATGCTGCCGCTGAACTCCTCCCGGGCGGAGGCATAAATTTTATGCAGAATGACTTCGTCGGCAGCTCCGAAGGAGGCGGCAAACTCATCCAGCAGGGCGGCGGTCCGGGAATAAGTGTGGGACATGAAATCCACCACAAGGCGCTTTCCGGGGTAAAAATTCCTTATCCCCTCCAGAGTTTTCCGCACCGCCGAGGGGTGGTGGCCATAGTCATCCATCACCAGGATGCCCCGGGCCTCACCAACAATTTCCGCCCGGCGGCGGCTGCCTGTAAAATTAAAGATTCCCTCTTCCAGAGCCCGGAGTGTTTCCGGATGATCCGTCTGGATCTCTTTGGCCTGATCGAGCACCAGAAGCAGAGCGGCGGCGGCATCCAGAATCACATGGTCTCCGGGGATGCGGAGCCTGAACAGAGCCTCCAAATTCCCCAGGCGGAAATGATTTTCTCCCGGAACTGTTGAAGCCTGTTTCCTGACCTGCCCCTCTCCTGAGGCGGTAAATCCGTAGGGAATAAGGTTCAGATCGTCCCGCTGTGTCTTCATGCGCCGGGCTGTCCGGTCTGCTCCGGGGTCATCACAGCAATAGATGAGGGTTCCCCCTTCCGGAAGGCGGGCAATATACTCACAGAAGGCGTTTTCCACATCCTGTTCATCTTTAAAATAGTCCAGATGATCGGCCTCCACAGAGGTGAGGATCATCCTGTCGGGGGAAAAATGGAGGAAATGCCGGCGGTACTCGCAGGTTTCGGCCAGAAAAAAGTCGCTTCCCTGAATCAGGGTGGACCTGTTGCCGAAGGCCGGCACGGCGCTGCCCACCAGAACTGAGCCGGAGAGCCCCAGGGCCTGCACCAGAGTGCCGCACAGGGCGGTTGTCGTGGTTTTTCCATGAACTCCGGACACTGCAGCGGCCGGGAGATTCTGGGACAGGAGCCCCAGAGCTTCCGGATAGAGCATCACAGGGATGCCTCTGGATTTCAGCAGAGCTACTTCCGAGTGATCTTCTCCGTAGGCTGCCGAACGCACCGCAAAATCAGCTTTTTCGGGAACCTGTTCCGCCGAAAAGCCTCTGAAATAGGGAATATTCAGATCCTGCAGGACCTTGTCGGTGTAAAACTTCTCATCCACATCCGACCCGCTGACCTCCAGTCCCCGGGCCTGAAAAATTTCAGCCAGGGCGGCCATACCGGTTCCTTTGATGCCCACCATATATACTTTCTGCCCGCTGCGGACAGTGAAATTGTCATTTTGCATGGCTTTATAATAGTATAGGGGGAAGGTTAAAGGCAAGTTGGGAAGAAACCGGCAAAAGCTACCTGAATCAGGGGGTTGAAAAAGGAAACCGACCCCTGCCACGGGGAGAGGCGGATCAGGGGACGGTTTCCCGGATATTGTCTAGAAATAAAGCAGAAGATCCCGCCAGGCCAGATACTCTTCCACCAGCATGGAATAGGTATTCAGGACAGACTGTTCATAGTCCAGCCTGGCATCTTCCACCTCGGCCTCCGAGTAGGCGCCTGTTCTTAAAAGGAAACGGGATTCATCATATAGCTCCGCCGACTGTTCCTCTTCCAGTTCCGCCAGAATCCGGTTCTGCTCGGAATTCTCCAGTGAAGTGACGGCCTGCTGCAGGGTCAGACGGCTCTCCATTTCCGCCTGTACGGCTTCCAGCTTTGCCTGTTCCAGCTCCATCCGGCTGATGGACTTGTCCTGAAACTGAAAATCATCCAGAGAAAAAGAGAGTTCAATACCCGCTTCCCATCCGGGGCTGTCCCCCTGAAGATCGGTTACATCCGGCAGATTCACAGATCCGGTAAAACTCAGAGTAGGATCAAAGACCCATGTGTTTTTATACTGTTCTTCCGAGCTTTCCACAGATTTCAAGGCGGAGAGAACAGAATAAACCCCAGCAGAATCGGTACGTTCGGGATCTACACTCCCCTTCAGTTCTTCCAGTTCCGACCGGATCAGATCAAGAGCAATAACTTCGATGGAGGCTGTGTCCAGATCGGCACTGAGGGACTGCAGAAGCAGGGATTCCCTGGCCTGGAGCAGAGTCTGCCTTGTGGAAAGCTCCGTCCGGGCTTCGGTCCAGTCCATCAGGTCATCCCGCACATCATCCAGTGTGGATTCTCCGGCTTCATAACGGATTTTCTCATCCTTGTAGACCGCTTCCTTGACGGCAACGATTTCCACCTGCAGTTCCACCTGCTGTCTGGCGGTCATCCAGTTCAGGGCTGCCGACAAGGCCTCATTTTCGGTTTTCACAGCCATTTCCTGGGCATAAAGCAGAGCCTTCTCATAGCTGATATCCAGCTGTTGTCTGTCATCAGAATGATAGAGGGGAGAAAAGCTGAGCCCCACGGAGCCGCTGTAATCGTCGCTGACTGTTGCACTCAGGGCCAGCTGGTCAATCAGGGGCAGATTAATTCCCGCCGCAGCACTGACTGTATTACCGGTTCCGCTGCTGAGTGAATCATCCTCTTTGTAATCGGCAGAGAAAGAGAAGGAGGTCTCATCCAGTTTTATGATTCCCTCCTGATTATTCCGGGCCACCAGAACATCCAGCAGAGCCTGTTTGTACTCCGTACTGTTCTCCAGAGCATACCCCCTGATATCATCCAGGGTATTCAGATTCTGAGCATTCACCTCACCCAGCTGGGTCAACGCCAGAAAAGCAAGAATCAGAAAGTACTTGAGAGCATTCACATCACACCTCCCTCAGGGTTTCGGCGATATTCCCCTTCACGGCGGAGAAGGAGGGAAGAATTCCCAGAACTCCGCCGAAAAGGACGGCAAAGAAAACACCCTGGAGAACCGATCCGAAGCGGACTCCGGCGGCTTCGCTGAACTGGCTGGAGACCTCTCCCACCAGGGGAGACAGGGTATTGAGAACCGGACCCGACAGAATCAGAGCCAGAATAACCCCGATTGCCGCACCGGTGAGACTGAGCATAAGAGACCAGAGCCAGAACTCTTTCACTACATCATTCTGAGAGGCGCCCAGAGCCCGTTCCAGGGCAATATCCTTCCGCCTGTTCAGAGCCTCCACAACCATGATGCTGAAGATTCCCAGAGAACTGGTCAAAAGGAGAACAATACCCAGAAGGGAGAGGGAGACAGAGAAAACATTCACCGATTTTCTGAGTTCCTCCATATAGGTGGAGATGCCGCTCACAGATCCTTCCCAGGTGACCACAGAAATATCATCCCCGTAATTCTGGGCAATGGTCTGACGGATGGAGGCGGACACTTTTTCCATGGACTGGGTTTCGGCTCTGACGGCAAACTGGGAGGACATCATGTCCATCATCATCTGTACATTTCTGCCTGCCGACAGAAGGGCGGTATAGGGATAGACCAGATCGGCGATCCCGTAGGAACGACGGGCCACTTCTCCGGCGGATTCATACACACCGGCCACGGAAAACTGCTGCACCACATTCTGCTCACTGTTCCGGCTGCCCGGTCCTCCGCGCATCATCACCTCGCCGGGAGGCTGTATCCACTGTCCCACAGCGTCTTCAGCCGAGCCGTACAGGAGTTCCGCCGTTTCCGAACTGATCCAAACCTTCTTCAGGCCGCTGTTAAAGTCATTTTCAGTCATGGGGACTCCTGCAACAATCTCCAGGGAGAACACATCAAAGTAGGAAGGATCGCTGCCCAGGGCATTGCGGAGGTTGTAGGACTTCCCTTCTGTTGTAAACTGGGTAAAGGGGGGATTGGTAATTACCGCAGCCGATGAGATCTCCTCCACATCACTGACCACGATTCCCGGGGCATTGCTGTCCCATTGGGCGGGTCTTTCCGGATCAATGGCACCCGAAGAGTCCCACTCTCCGTTGGCCACATACAGAATGATTCCTTCGCTGTCCATTTCGGCAGAGATCTGTTCATCCAGAATGGCTCCGGCACTGCTGGTGAGTATGAGTATACCCGTTCCCAGGGCTACGGCTCCCAGGGTCATCACTATTTTCAGAGCTGACCCCGACCAGTTGCGGATCAGCATATTTATAAACTTCTTCATATTATAATTCCTTTCTCGCCAGCCCCTTTGGAGCGGCTGCATCTTCCTTCAGACAGACTCAGACAGACTCAGGCGGCTCTCATGGCTATGGCGGGATCAATCTTACTGTACTGCCGGACCGGCAGGAGGCCGAAGCCCAGGGTCAGAGCCGCCGACAGAAGAACTCCCATAAGAGTAAAAAGCCAGGTGCCCCCGCTGATTTCCAGGGAAGCCTGCATATAATTTCCCAGGGGCATGGAAAGCACCATGCCCAGCAGGGCTCCCGCTGCGGTGATGGCGGCGGATTCCCAGGCAAACAGTTTTGAAATACTCATACGGGATGCCCCCAGTGCCATCAGAATGCCCACATGTTTTTTCATGCGCATGGCCCGGCTCATAAGAATATTGGAGACATTCACCGAAGCGATAAACAGTCCGGAAAGAGAGAGGAACATGATCAGCACAGCCAGTCCTGTATTCCGGCTGATCAGCTGCTCCGCCTCGGACCGGGGATTGGAGATGACAATCTGACCGTCACCGAACTGACTGTCAAACCACTGCTGCAGCTGAGCGGCTGTTTCATCCAGTTTCTCCGTATCATCCACAGTAAACCGGAGCTGTGTATTCATAACCATCCGGCGGAAATCACCGAAGGCACTGCTTCTGTAGGGCGAGTAGAAGAGCTCGCTGTGTTCCTGGTTCTCCATAATTCCGATAATGGTACTAAGCCCCTGGCGGGTCAGGATTTTTTTCCCTATCAGACTGTCCGGATCCCCGCCCTCTTCCAGAAAAAGTTCCGCCAGAGCCGATCCGATAACCACAAGATCCGTATCTCCATTCATATCATTGGTGGTGAACAGGCTTCCGGCGCTGGTCTGAATATCCCAGGCCTCAAAGAAACCGGGGGTGACCTCGTAGCCGTTGACCTCATCCAGATCGCTGATAATCATATTGCTCTCCGCCGCCATCTGGGCCAGATCCTCTTCAGAATACTGCTGAGGTCTGAAATCATCCTCCGGGGGAGCTTCCGAATCGTCTGCCGGCGGGGCATTGCCCTCTGCTTCAAACTGAGCCCTCATGGCGCTCTCTCTGGCTACGGATTCTTCATTGATAAAATCCAGTCTTTTGCTTTCAAAAACATAGGCATGGCTGACAGCGGGAAGCAGATCGGCGGCATCCAGATCTTCAGAACTGAGGACGGCTGTTTCCTGTACTGCTTTCAGGCTGACAGGCTCTTCCATATCGTCGGCTTCCCCGACGGTGCTCACCACAATCTCCTTGTAGGCCGGAGATTCCAGCAGTTCCCGGGAGGTGCTGATTGTATTGGCCAGCAGAGCTATCCCTGAAGAGGCCGCCCCTATTCCCAGGGCCACCGCTATAACAAGGAGACCCGATTCAAGAAACCGGTCCATAAAACGGCGGCTGATAATCTTTCCTGATTCATTAAGCACGGACTTCCTCCCTGACAGTACTGTCCTGAAGCACACCGTCTCTCAGATTGATGACACGGCCGGCTCTTTCCCCCTGACTGGGGTTATGGGTAACCATTACAACGGTCACACCCTTTTTATTGAACCCTTCGAGGATCTGCATGATCTCCTCCCCTTTTTCGGTGGGAAGGTTTCCTGTGGGTTCATCTGCCAGAATCAGATCGGGATCATTGGAAAGGGAGCGGGCTATGGCCACTCTCTGCTGTTCTCCCCCGCTCATCATGGTGGGAAGATGATGCATTCTGTGATCCAGTCCCACTTCCGCCAGAAGGTCTTTAGCCCGGCTTTTTCTCATGGAAAGGGGAACTCCCGCATAGCTCATGGGGAGCATGACATTTTCCATGGCACTGAGTTCGGGAAAAAGGTTGAAACTCTGAAAAATAAAACCGAAGTGCTGATTCCTGATGCGGGCCTGTTCTCTGTCGGGGAGAGAACTGATAT
>JAQQAM010000140.1 GCA_028532905.1 Spirochaetales bacterium | reverse complement strand
CAGAGAAGTGAACCATGCTGTTGTGATCGGCGCCGGTTTTATTGGTCTTGAAATATATGAAAATCTGATGGAACGGGGTCTTTCTGTACAGCTGATTGAAGCCCGAACCAGTCTAATGCCGGCCCTGGATGATGATATGAGACTCTGGCTGGAAGACTATTTCAGCAACAAGAACCTTCCCTATGCTCTGGGAGAGTTCGCTGCGGCTATAACCTCCGATTCTGTGCTGACTCAATCAGGAAAATCCTATCGGGCTGATATGGTGATTGTTGCAGCCGGTGTCAGACCCGAGGTCTCTCTGGCTGAGAAAGCAGGTATTGAACTGGGCGTAACAGGTGCTGTGAAAGTAGATGATTCCCTGAACACCTCCCTTCCCCATATTAAAGCTGTGGGAGACTGTGCCGAGATGTTTTCTCCCATTACTGGAAAGGCTCTGTACAGACCCATGGGTTCCACAGCCAACAAAACCGGACGCATTGCCGGCGACTCTCTGACGGGAGGAGACCTCAGGTTCAGGGGTGTACTGGGAACAGGGATTGTCAAAGTCTTTGATCTGCATATCGGATTTACCGGGCTGACCCAGTCTGAAGCGGAAGCTGAGGGCTATGATGTGGAGGTCATTCATAATATCAAGGAGAATCAGAGCAAATATCTCCCTGAATCCAGAGAGATGATTATCAAGGCTGTAGCCGACAGATCAAATTCCAGGCTTCTGGGTGTTCAGATTATTGGAGAGCGGGGTGTGGACAAAAGACTTGATGTGTTTGCAACAGCTATCACATTCGCTGCGGGAGTAGATGATCTGTTTCACCTGGACCTCTGTTATGCTCCCCCCTTCTCTACAACCAAGGACCCTGTGATGTATACGGGTATGATTCTGAGCAATGCCATTAAGCATGACAGAAAGATAATAACACCCTCCCGTCTGCTGGGGCATGAACAGGAGTATCAGATAATTGATGTCCGTTCGCAGAAGGACTATGAGAAAGGGCACATAAAGAGTGCATTGAATATTCCTCTGGCTGAATTGAGAGATCAGCTAAATACTCTGGATAAAAAGAAACCCACCATTACCCATTGCAACAAGGGTGTAACAGGGAATGCGGCTCAAAACCTGCTGATCAACAGCGGTTTCAATGAGGTGTACAATATCTCCGGGGGATTCAAGAACTACAAAACATATAAAAAGTACAGATCCTGAGACAGGAGGATTTGAAGTGTCCCGGCAAACTGGACAGGCCATTAAACCGGGAACAGGTTCTGATTTTAAAAATGAGACCTTTAACTCATAATCTCAGGGGAATGCATATATTCCTGAAGTATCAGCCTCTTCTCCTTCTGTATCTCAGAGAAACAATCTGATTCAAATAGGTTTTTGAAGAGAGTAATTCAAATTCCAAATGTCCGGGCAATACGCCGAAGAGAGGGGTACCTCCCCCCAATAGCACAGGAATCTTTGATAGGATCAATTCATCGATCAGATCAGCCTGCAGAAACCCCTGAATGGTTTTTCCGCCGTCTATATAAAGATTGGTATAGCCTCGACGGTCCAATGTCCTGGTGATGTCCTCTGCCGTCCCCTTTATAAGGAAGACTTTGTCCTCCAGAGATTCCGGAATAGTCTTCAAAGTCGTGCTGCAGACAAACACAGGTTTGGGATAGGGCCATTCTCCACCGAATCCCAGAACTGTTTCGTAGGTATTTCTGCCCATCACAATGGCATCTACTCGATTCAAGAAGTCATAAAAACCCAAATCTTTCTGATCTGGATTGGGAACAGTCTCAAGCCAGTCTATTCCATCATTCCTGTCAGCGATATACCCGTCTATACTGGTGGCAATATACACATAATTGGACATATATTCTCCTTATCCCTCATCAGAGCTGGACTCATATATTCATCCCGGATGAGTCTCTACAGAGTCCCTTTAATGGTCTTTTTATTCATCTCGGGAGTCCAAAGGGAAGCCTGGTTTTTTCCGGCCGCCTTAGAGGCATACATGGCTGTATCTGCCCTATCAAAAACATCCTCAAGGGAGGTATCAGGACTGCCGTCATGCAGAATGATTCCTATGCTCAGAGTAACGGGAATCTCCGAGACACCCCTGATGCGGAGGGGAATTTCTGAGACATATCTTTTTGCCAGCTCCAGAGCATGATCCTCATCCGTCTCAAAAGGCATGATAATAAACTCATCTCCCCCGTAACGGCCTACAATATCACCACTTCTGGACAACTCCACAAGACTCTCCGCTGTGACTCTGAGTACATCATCCCCTGCCAGATGCCCCATGTTATCATTAACCGCTTTGAAATTATCCAGATCTATGAGAATCATGGTAAAAGAAGAGCCGCTTCTACGGGATCGTGAAAACTCTCTGGCAGCCTGCTCGAAAAAATTCCGGCGGTTCAACAGTCCGGTCAATGCATCTGTTCCGGCAATCTCTTTAAGCTGCTTATTGGCATCGGACAGTTTTTTCTCGGTTTCCTTAAGAGCAGTAATATCATGAAAATGTATGATTAGCCCCTCTTTGCTGCTGCCGGGGGTGACAAGCGGAGCAGAACTGATCTCATACAAACGGCCATTGAGTTTCTTTTCAGCCGTATCAGAATAGTCGTCCATAATAAGTTCACCCGCCTCATCCGACAGCTTCTCCAGTGACTGGCCGATGGCTTTTAAATGGGTGACGGCAAAAATCCTTTCTGCCACCGGATTGATATCCAGAACAATCTTTCTGCTGTCCAATACCAGAACCCCGCTTTTCATATCTTGAAAAACAGCATGGTAGGCAACCGGTGTCACGTCAAAGAAGCGGAACTTCAGAATACTCATGCCAATAAGCAGTCCGCTCAGGGCAAAAAAGAGAGAGGACGGGTCGTAGGGACTCATGAAATTGATGCCTGTCAGATACAGAACATTCGGTATTGTAGGAAGAAGAGCCGCTGCGAGAATCAGAGAGATCTGTGATTTATACTGTTTGGGAAAGCGCACCATCGCCTGGATCAGAAGAATACTGCTGGACAATATTATGGCATAGGCATAAACAGCCCACACCCAGAACAGAGGTCCATACCGGCGTTCCAGAGCCCACAGCCCGTTTCTTTGCACAAGTTCCAGTGAAGTATAGAACAGGGGATGCCAGGAGAAAGTCATAACTCCCAAAAAGGAAACTGAGGGAATCACGAGTAATAGGACTTTCAGTTTCTTTCCGATTAAATGTCCGCAATTTCCAAAAACCAGAACAAAGTAGGACCAGGAGATTGTTGTCCCCATTACACCGATATAAGATAAGCGCAGAAGAATCTGCTTCGCTGAAAAATCCGCAAACAGCTTCAGCAGACCATCGCTTCCTGACCAGAGGGCAATGAAGAACAGTGTGGTTCTCCAGATTCTGCTGCCGTGAAAGGGTGGTAATTTGCTTGTTCCCACAGCCAGAGACAATGAAAGAAGGCATGCAAAGAAGTAGAGGAGCTGAAGATAATGAAACTGCAAAGCCATGGGCTTATCCTATCATTAAAACCCTCTGGATGAAAGCTGGTGATATAATTCATTCTCTGAAAAATTGATTAACGATCTCTCTTGAATAAGTTACATCAAACAATTTTTAGTATATCCGCTAAAGACTCTGCATAGCACATCTTCACATCACACCCTTTATGTGCTATTTTATACACATGAAAACAAGGACAAATGTGAGTATAGACAAGGATCTGCTGGAATCTGCTAAAAGGCAAAATATTGTCATTTCCGCCCTTCTTGAACAGGCAATTATTGAAGAGTTAAAGAAAAAGGCGGAAGAGATCTGGATAGAAGAGAATAAAACCAAATTGTCCAGATATAATGAGCGTATTTCCAATGAGGGTGTATTCAGCGATGATATGAGGACTTTCTGATGAATCAGTTTGACATAGTCAGGAACAAGAACCAGAAAAGCTCGAAGAAAGTACCCTTTCTGATCAATCTTCAATCCGATCCGATGGATCTTCTGGGAAGCAGAATAGTTGCTCCTTTAAGAAATGAATCAGAATACTCTGACCAGAAAATCTCCCGTATTCACATACCCATTACAGTAGAAAACACTAATTACATTATTTTTATATCAGAACTGGCTGCCATTCCCACGCAACTGATGGGAGAAAAAATAATGAATGCTGCTGACATGAGACAAGAGTTCACATCTGCCATTGATTTACTGTTCACCGGATTTTAATCGGCTGCCCTTCCCTCACCCCTCATTCCAAAACAAACTGCTGTCCCCATACCTCCGGTACTGCCCCGCCTCTTCCAAATCCTCCCGGGTAATCTCATCATGCCCGGCCAGATCGGCAATGGTCCGGGCCACCTTCAGAACCGAGTGACAGGCCCGGGAGGAAAAACCGATTTTCCGGGCCATCAGGGCAAAATAGTCACTGAGGTCTGAAGTCAGTGAGCAGAACTCCTGAATCAGAGAGCCCGATAGATATCTGTTCCGGCTGAAGTCCAGTCCTTCATAGCGCCATTTCTGCCGATCCACAGCCTCATCAATCATCAGCCGTAAATCGGAGGAGGTCTCTTCACTCTCAGTCAGGAGCACTTCCGGCTCCACCGCTTCCACGGGCATCCGGATATCGATCCGGTCCATAAGAGCCCCGCCGATTTTTTTCCAGTACCGGCTGATCTCCAGCTCACTGCAGATACAGATGGAATCTCCCCGGCCCATATTCCCGCAGGGACAGGGATTGGCAGCCATGAGGAGCTGAAAGTCTGAGGGAAACCAGTAGGATTTTCCCGCCCGGACCAGAGTCACCCGACCGTTTTCAAGAGGTTCACGCAGACTCTGAAGAATACGTCCCTGAAACTCGGGTGTTTCATCCAGAAAGAGGACTCCCCCGTGGGCCAGAGAAATTTCTCCGGGTGTTAGATGAACTCCGCCTCCGATGAGACCTTCCAGGCTTGCCGAATGGTGAGGTGTCCGGAAGGGAGGGCGCCTGAGGATTCCTCCTTCCTGCCCCAGTCTGCCGGCCTGGCTCCAGATCCGGCTGGCTTCGAAGGAGCGTTCTTCCTCCATATCGGGCAAAAGGCCTTCCATCATGGTGGCCGCCAGAGTTTTTCCGGACCCGGGAGGCCCGAACATCAGCATATGATGACCGCCGGCGGCAGCCACAACCATGGCCCGTTTCAGCCGGGCCTGCCCTTTCAGATCACTGATATCGGGGGGCTGTTTTACATATTCCTTCAAGTGGAGATTCAGCTGCATCTCTGGATCCGAAGACTGCAGCACAGTTGCCTCTCCCTCCTGCAGCTCGCAGAGGTGGGTTAGTGCCCGGACTTCCCGGGCACCGGCAGAAAAGGCTTCTCCTGCATTGGATGCAGGCAGCATGATATTGGTAATGCCCTTGTTCAGAGCAGCAGAGACAGCCCCCAGGGTTCCTTTAACGGGACGCAGGCGGCCCGAGAGTTCCAGCTCCCCCAGTATAAGCCAGTGTTCCCCCGCTCCCTCCTGTATTTTGGGGATCTGCCCTGAGGCGAGAAGAACTGCCAGTGCCAGAGACAGATCAAAGGAGGCGCCTTCTTTGCGGATATCCGCCGGCGCCAGATTGATCAGAATGTGGCCTGTGGGAAACTGGAATCCCGACTGTAGAATGGCTACGCGGATTCTGTCCCGGGCTTCCCGTACCGCACTGTCCGGCAGTCCGACTATATCAACAGAGGGAATCCCCCGCCGGATAAAAACTTCAACATGAATCAGATGTCCTTCAAACCCGGCTGACACAAAACTGTATACCTGCATTGACTTCCTCCTTGTCAGGAAAGTTCACGGTACGATCTGTTCTGCTGCTTCAAAAGGAATCAGCATTTCCGCCGGTTTTTTTCTTAATGAGCACTATTTTTCTGGCGTACCTCTCTATCAGGATCTAAATCATTATCTCAATCCTCATCATATATGGAGACAATGCCGTCGATAGTTTTTTTCAGGGAAGACTGAAAGGTGATTAAGGCTTTCTCTCCATCACCGGAGGCCAGATGAGCATAAAGTTCCCTGGTATTTATCAGTAGAGCGTCTTTGCCATGGCGCTCAAAGTAACGTCTCCACAGGAGTATGGACAGCTCTTTAAAGGAGTAGAAGATGACAGGGAGTATGGTATTTTCAGAAATAACACAGATTTCATGGTGGAAGCGGAAGATCTGCTCAGACGAGTCTGCTGCTGTTTCAGCCCCTTCGAAGTCCGCCAGTATAGCAGCAAGGTGTGCCAGGTTTTCAGGATTAATCCGGGGGGCTGCCAGTTCAATAGCCAGGTTTTCAATGGCCAGTCGGATTTCAAGGAGTGACCGGCTCTCTTTCCGTTTCAATACTCCCCCGTTGTAGCGAAGAATGGCCATCAGGGTTTCTACCGATCCCTTGCGTTTGAAATCAGAAACAAAAACACCGGAACGGGGCCTGACTTCCACAAAACCCTTTCCCGCCAGTTCTGCCAGTCCGGAATTAATAACAGTCCGGCTGACTCCCATTTTAGATGAGAGTTCCCTCTCCGGAGGAAGCTGATCTCCAATGGCCAGATTGCCGGACAGTATCCTGTTCTCAATTTCCCTGACAAACAGATCTTTCAGGGAGGGGGATGTAAGCTTTGAAAATTCCATAGGGCTCCTTTTAACTGGTCGTACCAGATACCAACTACAGAAATAATATCACAATTTCAGAATATTTCAATACATATAAAGTATTTAAAAACTATTTAGATAATAATTTATTGACTTATAAGAGGAATCGGTCTAGCTTGGTAGAACCAAATTGATATTATAAATCACACCGATTACTGGAGGTCTTTTCGTGTTTACTTTCAACTCTGCAGCCGGTGCCACGCCCTTTTCCGCCTGGGGTATGTGGTTTGCTGTTCTGGCGGCCCTTTTTCTGTTTAATGAATTTTCAAGGCGATGGAAATGGGCCGGTTTTACATCTTTTGTCATACTCCCTGCAGCCTTGACTGTACTGTGGTTTACAGCCCTGAGGGATGTGACCTATACAGACTGGTTCCACCTGGCCAAGGTGTATTCATCCACAGCGGGATGTATCGGATTCTGGCTGATCCGTTATTTGAAATGGACAGATAAGAAAACCGGTGAAGAGAAGCGTCTGGCTGATAAAAAATGGGCTCTCTTCTTCCCGCCCCTGATTCTGGCCATCAACATCCTGGAAGCCTGTGCCCGGGACTTTCAGATAGGGATGCAGTATGCCGGCGGCGGGATTACGGCAGACGAAGGTGTGTATGTACTGGGAGGAATCTGGAACCATATGAATGGAATAGCCGGTATTCTGAACATCATTGCCATTACCGGCTGGATGGGAATCGTCATTCGGAAAAGATCTGCCAAAGACAAGAGTCAGGATATGCTGTGGCCTGATATGCTCTGGTTCTGGATCATTGCCTATGACCTGTGGAATTTTGTCTATACCTACAACTGTCTGCCCCACCACGCCTGGTACTGCGGATTCGCCCTGCTTCTGGCTCCAACCATCGCCTCTTTTACCGTATCCAAAGGAGCCTGGCTGCAGCACAGAGCCCATACTCTGGCCATCTGGTGTATGTTTGCCCAGACCTTTCCCCTCTTTCAGGACGAGGGTCTTTTTGCCGTAAACTCAACCTTTAACCCGGCTGTCTATATGGCTCTGGGAATTCTGTCTCTGGCAGTCAATGGGGCAGTGGTACTTTATATGCTGTACAAGGTTAAGAAAACAGGACGAAATCCCTACAAAGGTGAGCTGTATACAGATCATGCTCCCTACAGGGAAGTGGCAGCACAGGGCAGCCCTGCTTTATCAGCTTCCGCCTGATACCTGCCCCTCTCACCCTGCCGGATTTGTCATCAGGACGTCTCCGGCAGGCGGAGTCATCCAGCATGGATTGACTCCCGGGAGCCTGGCGGAAGTTTACTGAAACTTCATTCTCTCTGCTTCCACCAGGGAATCGCAGAGTTCATTGTATTTATCACCGGAATGGCCTTTTACCCAGTGCCAGGAAAGGTCAAACTGATCGCAGAGCTCCTTCATTTCGATCCAGAGCTCTTTATTTTTTACAGGTTTTTTGGAGGCTGTTTTCCAGCCGTTTCTGATCCAGCCGTGGATCCACTGGGTCAGTCCGTTTTTAACATACTGGGAGTCCGTATAGATGGCCGCTTTCCGGGGCAGTCCCATTTTTCCGGCTTCCTTGAGCGCTGTGATTACAGCGGTCATTTCCATTCTGTTGTTTGTGGTGGAGGCATCACCTCCGGAAAAGTGGTGCTCTTCTCCTTTAAACAGGAGTACACATCCCCAGCCTCCGGGTCCGGGATTGCCGGTACAGCCGCCGTCGGTATAAATAGTCAGTTCATTATCGTTATTCATGGGCAAATAATACATTTTTTTCCTTTTACGGGATAGGGAAGAAAAAATATTTCTGCTAGCATAGGCTTTAAAATATTCCGGAGGCCCGATGAACGTTAAATCTCTTCTTGAAGAATACAGTCTGGAAATTGATGATGTGAGATGGTATCTGTCCCAGGTTCTCACAGAAAGACTGGGATCCCTGCAGAACAATCCTGATGAGCTGGCCCGGTTTATCTGGTCCGGAGCCTTAAGTGATGAACTCTACGATATGGAAGAGCGGTACCTGAAGACCCTTCAGGACCAGCTGGACGAGAAAACCCTGGATGAGAACCACCTCAGGGATACCCTGTCTGAAATGGAATCCTACCGCCGGCGACGCCTTGGTTTCTGATCCCCCGGGTTGGATTCCGCACCAGGGATCGCAGCGGCACCCCGCCGGCAGACCCGGCGGCGCGGAGCAAGCCGGATGAAGTCAGCCGGAACTAGGGGTACAGCGGAGAGCCCGGCCCCGGCTGCATGGCCGAGCAGTAAGCGCAGCTTACGACCAGGCCCCGGCGGCAGCTTCTGCCGGCGGGGAGGCGCCCACACAATCAAAAACAATCAAACCTGAGGCATCATGCCCATAATGTCCGCTTCAATGGCCTTGATCTTGGCACTGACCGCTGCTTTGGCATCCGCCAGAGTCTGTCCCTGCCCGGCGCAGATGGAGGCGTAAAACTTGATTTTGGGCTCTGTTCCCGAAGGACGGGCGGTAATGAGGCTGCCGTCTTCCAGTACAAACTGAAGCACATTGGATGAGGGCAGATCGATATCCGTATCCATCTCTCCGGTCAAAAGGTTCCGTGTGGTTCCGTCTTTGTAATCCTTCAGAGCACTGACGGTCACGCCGCCCAGCTGTGCAGGGGGAGTGTCCCGGAGGGTGGTCATCAGATCAGCCATAACCTGCTGCCCCGACTGTCCCTTGAAGTACTGGGAAATCAGAGTTTCTTCATAATAGCCGAAGCGCTCATAGATCTCATTCAGATGATCCAGAACGGTTCGTCCCTGAGCCACATTCCACAGAGCCATTTCCGCAGCCATGGTAGCAGCCGAGACAGCGTCCTTGTCGCGTACTTCCTGTTCCACCAGAAATCCGTAACTCTCTTCTCCGCCGAAGATGTAGGTGTGGGAGCCGGACTCTTCAAACTCTCTCATCTTTTCACCGATGAACTTGAATCCTGTAAGGACCTTGAATGTGTCGGCGCCATAGGATTCGGCAATCTTGATCTGCAGGTCTGTGGTTACGATGGTATTCACGAAGGCTGCATTTTCAGGAAGTTTGCCCAGTTCTTTCCGGGAGTGGAAGATATAATCGGTCAGGAGGCATCCCAGCTGGTTGCCCGTAATCAGAGTGTAACCGTCTCCTTCGGGAACGGCGATACCCAGACGGTCGGCATCAGGGTCGGTTCCCATAACAAGATCGGCTTTTTCCCGGGCGGCATAATCCAGAGCCATCTGCATGGCCGGTGTGATTTCGGGGTTGGGAAAATCCACTGTGGGGAAGGCGCCGTCGGGCTCTCTCTGCTCTTTTACAGTGACAACGGTAATGCCCATGCGGCTTAAGGCCTGTTCCACAGGGACGGTTCCGCAGCCGTGAAGGGGTGTAAAGACTACTTTCAGGTCTTTCCCTTTCTCTTTTACCAGTTCCGGGCGGAGAGACTGGGCAATAACCATATCCAGGTAGGGTTTATCCACAGTCTCATCGATCATATGGAGGAGTCCTTTGGATTTGGCCTCTTCTTCTGTGAGAACATTAATCTGATCGGTTACGGCCCGGACTTCCTTGATGATTCCGCTGTCGTGGGGTGCAGTGATCTGCCCTCCATCTTCCCAGTAGACTTTATAGCCGTTGTATTCGGCAGGGTTATGACTGGCTGTGACCATGACACCGGCGCAGCAATTCAGTTCCCGGACAGTGAAGGAGAGCTGAGGAGTGGGTCTTAGGGATGTATAGAGAAAACACTCGATGCCGTTTCCTGCAAAGACCAGGGCAGCCTGAAGAGCGAACAGATCTGAATAGTGGCGGGAGTCGTAGGCCAGTGCAACCTTTCTTTTTCCCTCTTCCACATTTTTAACAATATAGGAGGCCAGACCTTGTGTGGCTTTTCTGACGGTATAGGGATTCATTCTGTTCATCCCGCCGCCGATAACACCTCTGAGTCCTCCGGTTCCGAAGGCCAGATCCGTATAAAAACGGTCATTCAGCTCATCCCAGCTCTCCTCTTTCAGGAGCTGTGCCACCTGGTCGCTGAAGCGGCTGTCGTCTTCTTTCTCAAGATAGTCCTTCGCTTTGGCTGTCAGTTCTGCTCGTTCCATTGATTATACCCCTACTTATTCTCTTATTCTCTTTACTATCCGTATTACGGAATATTCTATAAACCGGTCTTTGATGCCCGTTGACCCTTTTTTCTCAGATCAAGGCGGGAGAACCGGTCTGTAACCCTTATTTTAGCTGATCCAGCTCCTGATTTCATCAGGACTTTCCATATAGGCCAGTTTTTCATACTTTTCCAGCTGATCTCTGCTGCGGTAACCCCACAGGCAGGCCAGAACATCCATTTTTCCGGCTGCGGCGGTCTCCATATCGATTTCAGAATCCCCCACATAGAGAATTTGGGAAGCCTTAAAACCTGTTTCCTGTATCACCTGTCTGACGGCGGCGGCATCGGGCTTCAGACTCTGCCCGTCCCGGGCACCGAAGATGCCCTGAAAGGTTCCGGCAGGAAAAACATGGTCAATGATTTTCTCAGCGGTCTTCTGGTCCTTGTTGGTATAAACAAATAATGCACAGCCGGCTGCCTGCAAGGCTTTCAACAGCTCAAAGTTACCCTCATAGACTTCTGTGGATTCTGAGGGGTTCTCCCTGTAATGCTTTAAAAGCAGTTCCACCCCTTTTTCCAGGCCTCTGTCCCGGTCCTTATGCAGCTCTTCTGGCAGAGTCATCTCCAGGGTCCGTTTCAGTCCCCAGCCCACCCGTGTCCTGTAATATTCTATATCCTGCCCCGGCAGTCCGAAGTCATGGAGAACCCGGTTCACCGCTGCGGCAATGTCTTTCATGGAATCCACAAGAGTGCCGTCCAGATCAAACAGAACGGCTTTATACTGGTCTTTGATCATATGGGGATAATATGACGCATCGGCCCTTATTTGCAACACGTGTACATACTCTTTTTTTATATTGGAAATCCCATTAGAATACGGGCATGTCGGAAATACTCTTTCTGGAACCTTTTTACGGCGGCTCCCATAAATACTTTGCAGACGGATTCATAAAGCACTCCCGCCACAGGATTCATCTGCTCTCACGGCCCGGCCGTTTCTGGAAGTGGAGAATGGAATCGGCCGCCCTAGATTTCTCCAGACAGATAAAGGCGGAAGCCATACAAAAGCCTGATGCCCTTATGGCCACCAATCTGATGGATCTGACCCAGTTCAAGGGGCTGACCGGGTGGCAGGATATCCCCTATTGTCTGTATGTTCACGAAAACCAGCTGGACTACCCCTTGAGTCCCGGGGAAAAAAGAGATTTTCACTATGTCTGGAAAGATTATATGAACTTCCTGACTGCCGACCGCCTTATATTCAATTCGGCCTACAATCGGGAGAGCTTTCTGAAGCAGTTTGCCTCTTTCACATCCCGGCTGCCCGATTCAAAGCCCGACGACCCCTCAGACCTGCTCCGTGCCAAAAGCCTTGTGATTCCCCCCGGATGCCGGCTTATTGAGAATTCCCCATCAGAGCTGGCCTCCGGAAGGCAGACTCCTCCTGTCCTTCTCTGGAATCAGAGATGGGAACATGACAAGAATCCCGAGAGCTTTTTCGCCTTTCTGAAGGCCCTTAAAAAAGAGAAAATTCCTTTCCGTCTGAATCTGCTGGGAGAAAGATACAGGAACAGTCCTGACTGCTTCACTGAAGCGCAGACCGTGTTTAAAGAACAGATCATCCACACTGGCTATGCCGAAAGCCGGACCGCTTATGAAGAGCTTTTGAGGGCATCAGATTATGTGATCAGCACATCCCTGCAGGAGAATTTCGGTATTTCTGTTGTGGAAGCCGTCAGTGCCGGCTGTATACCCCTCCTCCCGGACAGGCTGGCGTATCCGGAAGTCCTGCCCCGGGAGTTTCACAGTCCCTGTCTGTACAGGGGGACAGGCCAATCCGGTACAACCGCTGCCTCAACACCTGCGGGAGAGCTGCCCCCGGATATGGTACAAAAGTTCAAAAGCCTTTTGGATCTGCCGGTGGCGGAAAAAAATGATCTGCGCATGAGATTAAGAAAGAGTATGGAGCCCTATTCCTGGCCCCGAATTGCCGGACAGCTGGATCAGGCCCTGATTAAATAATGATTTTATCGGCAAATTTAAAAAACTGCCGGGGCGTTTCATAGAGAAACCCCTTATCATCCAGAATCAGCAGCTCACGATCCCCTTTTATCTGCAGAACGGGATAGACCTTCCCCGTGGAAACATGGGTCTGAGCCTCCAGAAAAGGATCTGCCATTCCGGGAAAGAGAGGGGCTTTGGCCCTGACTTCACAGGTATCGTCAAAGTCATCTCGAAGCTGTACATAAAACAAAGGCTGAATACTGTCCATACTAGAAATTATCGGTCAATCCCTGCTGTTTTCACAGCAGAAACTTCAGACATAATCCTCCAGATCCTTGATAATCTTAAAGTTTCTCATCTTGGATATGGCCATTTCCTGAATCTGACGAACCCGCTCACGGGTTATGCCCAGAACCTTGCCGGTTTCCTCTAAGGTCAGAGGATTTGCCCCGTTCAGTCCGAACCGAAGCTGTATGATTTTCATCTCCCGTTCACTCAGCTGCTTGAGGACATCGTTGATTGTATCCTGCAAAGAGAGATTGAACACAGTTTCAATGGGTTCCTGATTATGTTCATCCTTGATCAGGTCACTGAGTCTGGTCATATGATCCTGATCCACCGTAGTATCCAGAGAAGCGGTCTCCTGGGAAAGGGACATGATCTCTTTCACCTTCTCAACAGGCAGGTTCATATATTCCGCCATTTCCTCAGGAAGAGGATCCCGTCCCAGATCCTGGGTCAGCTGTTTGGAAACCAGGTAACTCTTTTTTATGGTATTGAGCATATGAATGGGGATGCGGATTATTCTTGATTTATCAGCCAGGGACTTGATAATGGCCTGCCTGATCCACCAGGTGCCGTAGGTGGAGAACCGGCAGCCCTTTGTATAATCAAAACGATCCACCGCCTCGATGAGGCCTATATTTCCCTCATCAATGAGATCCAGAAGGGACATGCCCCGGTGCTGGTATTTTTTGGCAATGGAAACAACCAGCCGCAGATTGGACTGAATCATTCTGTTTTTAAGGGTTTTCACCTGCTCTTCAAAAAGAGCTTTCTGGACATTGTAATCGTCCCCGGAGAGGGTGCCCTCCTCCTTTTCCGAAGCCAGTTCATCCAGCTGAATGCCAAGCTTTTCGAGACGGATACCGATATCCTGCTCTTCGCCTATGGTCAGCAGGTTGTACCTGGAAATCTGCTTAAGATACAGAGCCAGGGGGTCTGACTCATTATTCAAGCTGTCTCTTGTCTCATTATCGTAACGTCTCATATCACCGCCGGATGTGGAATTACCCCCGGGGTGCGGACACCACGCTTACAGGAATTCCATCTTTAAATACTGAAAAAAACATATCTACGGTTCTGTTGGACAGCCCGGAATTACCAAGCCTGCCTATTCGGGAACCGGCACGGACATACTCCCCTACGTTGACGAAAACATCTTCATTGCCGCCGTAGAGATATATATAGCCGTTTACATCAATCAGGACGACCTGACCGAATCCCCTGTAGGGACCCGTCCACACAACGCTGCCCGAGGCAACCGAGCGGACCAGAGACGACTCAGGGGCTTCTATTTTCACACCTCTGAGTTTTCCGGTCAATGCCTTTTTCTCTCCTTCTACGGGCCATTCCGCATTTTCGGAGAAATTCGTGTTTAAAACCGTGGTATTTTCGGGTTCAGGCGTCGGTGTAACGGTTACAGTTGTTCCGCTTCCTCCTGCAGGAGAGTCTGAACCGCTGTTTCCGGCAGTTCCTGAAACAATGATTGTCTCACCCGGTTTCAGAATCCGGTTACCGCTGAAATCGTTCAGATTCAGAAGCTCCTGAACACTCAGTCCATGATTTTTTGCTATTCTATAGAATGTATCACCCTTTTTGACAATATACCGGCTTTCGCTGCTGTTTTGTGCCGGGGCCTCATCCGCCAGACCGGGAATGATCAGACGGCTTCCTACAGACAGGTTGTCGGGAGTGCTGATGCTGTTGGCATTCATGATCTCCTGCACTGACACACCGTAGCGTCTGGACAGACTGTAAAGTGTTTCTCCCTGCTGCAGGGTATGGGTGGCCGGCTGGGCACTCAGATTGAAGCAGATGGCTGTTGATATGATTAATAGGATGATTCCGGTTCTGTACTTTTGCATACTACAAAGTTCGGCGTGATCGGGAAGGGACTCAACAGTCTTTGGATTTTTTTACCATAATTTTTTCCCGGGTTTTGTTCTGATTTTCTTTTTTTGGGAAAATCCCGTCCCCGAGGGGGGACGGGACCACGCTGCTCCGCACTTCGCTTATCGCTTCGGCCCGTCTGCACCGGGCTCCCTGCGGGATGCTGCGTATCGTTTTTTCTAATCTATTTTTTTACGGGTGAATCACACTGCCCGGCAACAGGACAGCCTGAACAGCTGCAGCCTGATGCACCCTTTTTTTTATCCCTGACCATTTTGAAAACAGCCAGGCCGACAACAGCAGTAATAACTGCCAGAACAACAAGATCAGTATTCGTCATCAGGCTGCCTTCAGAACAGCTTCAGAGGCTGTTTTATTATTTTTATGAATCAGATACACAACACTTACAATCATTGCCCCAACAGCAATCAGTCCGGGAACAAAGCCGCTGCCAATAGATCCTGTTGTAAAAAGGGTACCCAGCTGATACACCAGGAAGGCCAGTACATATCCGGTACCCAGCTGAAAACCGATAGCGCCCCAGATCCATTTTCGGGATTCCATTTCTGAGTTCATAGCGCCGATGGCGGCAAAACAGGGAGGAGTGAACAGGTTAAATACCAGGTAGGAGAGAGCGGCTACGGCTCCGATTCCGAATACACCCATGACCTCGTTTCCGCCGCCTACCAGAGCCAGTTCTTCCACGTCAATAAAGTTTGTGACGGAGAACGTTACAGCCAGAGTTCCCACAACATTTTCTTTGGCGATAAACCCGGTTATAGCTGCTGCAGCGAACTGCCACAATCCGAATCCGAGAGGAATGAAGACCCAGGCCAGAGGAGAAGCCAGAGCGGCGAGAATACTGGTTCCGGGCATATCTTCGGCCACTACCTGAAACTGCCAGTTAAAGGTCTGAAGAAGCTGTACCACAGCATTACAAACAAGGATAATGGTACCCGCTTTTATGATAAAAGCTTTTGCCCGGCTGAACATGGAGACCGCAGCTCTTTTAAGGCTGGGAAAGCGGTACTCAGGGAGTTCCATAATAAAGTAGGAAACTGATTTATCTCCTGTAATCATTCTGATAACAAGACCGCTTACAATAATCATGGCAATAGCCAGGAAATACATGGAGGTTCCCACCCAGGCGTTGTCGTTGAAGAAAACACCGGCAAACAGGGCAATAATAGGAAGTTTGGCACCACAGGGCATAAAGGGAGCCAGCATGGCTGTTGTCCGTCGCTGTCTCTCGTTCCTGATGGTTCTGGTTGCCATAACACCGGGAATGGCACAGCCGGTACTGACAATCATAGGAATTATGGACTTTCCGGAAAGACCGATCTTCTTGAAGAATCTGTCCATGATCAGGGCGACACGGGCCATGTAACCTGAGTCTTCCAGCAGAGCCAGCATAAAAAACAATACCATAATAAGAGGCAGGAATCCTACAACGGCACCCACACCGCCAATTATACCGTCCAGCAGCAGTGAACTGAGAACGGGATTGACATTATCACCAATTGCGCCCTCTACCACACCGTAGAAGGCATCAATCCAGCCGACAAAAAGATCTGCCAGAACTGGTCCGAGCCAGGACTGGGATACAGAGAAAACGACCCAGATAATGGCAGCAAAGATAGGAAGACCCAGCCATTTGTGAGCCACAACTCTGTCCACTTTATCCTGAGTGGTCTGTTTTGACGAATTGATTTTTCTGCGCTCAACCTGATCGACTATATCTGAAACCAAGGCAAAGCGTTTTTTATCAACAGCTTCCACCTCTTCTCTGGTTTCTGCTTTTCGGGAGCCTCTGAGAGCCGGGGCAGACTGTTTTTTACCCTTAACACCGACAGCTGCTTCCATGAGAGAGGCCAGACCGTTATTACTGCCTTCTGTTGCAACAGTTTCTATAACAGGACATTTAAGGGCTTCACTTAACAGGAGGGTATCAATTACAGTCCCTTTTTTTTCATTCAGATCGCTCTTATTCAAAGCAACCACAACCGGGACCCCCAGTTCCAGCAGCTGAGTTGTAAAAAACAGACTTCTGCTTATATTGCCGGCATCAACAATATTCACAATGACATCAGGGGATTCGTTTACAACAAAATCCTTTGTAATGGACTCTTCACTGGTATAGGGTGAAAGGGAATAGGCTCCGGGTAAATCCACAACCGTGATGCTCTCCCCGCCGGAAAGAAGAGCCTGTTTGACATCCCCTTCTTTTTTCTCAACGGTAACACCGGGCCAGTTCCCGACGTGCTCTATTTTACCAGTGATGGCATTAAACAGTGTGGTCTTTCCACTGTTGGGATTACCAGTCAATGCAATTTTCATTTCTTATCTCCTATGATTCTGCCGTAGCCCACAGGGACTGCGGAAATTTATACTGTTCCTGAAAACCTGCCCAGGCAGATTAGTGTATTTCTAAAAATATTCTTTTTATGTAACTATATTTGCTTTACCTAACAAAAGGTTAAAAAAAAAGGAAGATCACCTTTTCCTGACTACACCGCCAGGGTTGCCAGAGAGCTGTCTTCTACCAATATGGCCGCCGCCAGATTCTCATCAATGCTGTACCGGGCGTCTTTAATACTGACAATATAGCTGGACGCCACCTGAGAAATTACGGTGATTTTTTCACCCGGGAAACAGCCTAAGGTAAAAAGGAACTCACCCATTCCCTCTTCACAGGCATTGATCGCACTTACATAGTACTCTTTGTCCAAAGCTGCATCATTTAATTTCATTGCAGGTCTCCCTATAGATATTATTTTATCATAATCAAAGTTTAACCAAGTTAACTTTTTCTGTCAATAGATAGCTATTACTAATTTACATAGATCTAAAATATTTTGTATCCTTTATCATACTATAAGAGTTAATTTAAATATTCTTAGTGCTAATTACTAATAAATAACCTGTTCATACGTCTTTATTCCTAAAGACTGTTAAAGTTCGCATAGAAAGGGAGATAATGCTTTGAAACCATCAAATACCAATTATATGTATCTCAAAACAATCTATAATCTGTCACAGAGAGACGAGCCTGTCCGCTCCATAGATATTGCCTTCTATCACAATGTGTCCAAGCCGGCTGTCAGCTGCAGAATCAGGGAACTTTTAAAAGAGAAGTATATCAGGATGGACAATAAAGAAATCGTCCTTACAGAAAAAGGGCTGGAAATAGGAGAAAAGATAAGCAGGAACCATAAACTCTTCAAAGCCTTGCTTGAATCTCTCGGCTTTGATCAGGACAACGCTGATGAAGTGGCAAGCCTCTCATCCTATGTTATTGATTCCCGCTCTCTGGAAAGCTGTTTAAAAGAAACATCAACAGCTTCCATCAGATTATAATGCACCAGAGTCAATCAGACTCTGCCAGATACACCACAGGTTCGGTAAATTTATGAAAAGCCTTTCTCGTATCAGCATTCAGTTTACGGAATGCCTGTTCCGAGAGAATCAGTTTATCCCTGTGATTATCATTCCCCCCGGCCCCCAGGGTGAATGCTGTATTCACCGTACTGCCGATCAGATTGGGCTGATCATCCGGGGGGAGATGGATTAAAAGAAACTCTCCATAATGGACCCCGATTTTGAGGCTCATGCTTCTGTCCCGGGCACTCATCATAGCTTCCACATCCTGCTTCAGATCCATCATACAGCGAACTCCGGCATCTGCCGCCTCCGGAGGGAACCACCCCAGTGCACTGTCATTGATCATGGTTGACAGAAAACCGCCGGCCTCGGTGACAGCCCGCTCCACTTCACGGGCATAATCCAGCAACAGCTGACCCACCTCTTCCAGGGGCATGTTCTTCGTTTTTCTGCCGAAACCGCCCAGATCTGTGAAATAGATCAATCCCTCTAGTTTTTGAATGCTCATAGACATCCTCCATAGTTAATTGAGTTGAACAGACGGTCCCTGTGCCCGACAGTAGGAAGGTAATAATCGCCGGCCCTTGTGTCCGGCAGTTTATTTATTCATTATAAACCCCTTATCCCCAATCCGCCAGAGCAAACTGCGTATACTCAGGATATTCATTGGATTTCCGATTTATTATGAAACTGGACAATACCCGGGGGAAGGATGATAATGTTCAGACAGAAGGAGTCATTCATGAAGAAGATTATTCAAAATACCCTGCTGGGGTCTGAGATTGTAGACATCCTGATTGAAGGCCGAACAATAACAAAGGTTTCACCTGCTCTGGCTGCAGAACACCCGGATGCCAGGATCATTAACGGTGAAAACACAGCGGCGTTCCCTTCTCTTATTAACGGACATACCCACTCTCCCATGACCCTCCTGAGGGGAGCAGGAGACGATATGGCTCTCAAAGAATGGCTTGAAAACTGCATGTGGCCTCTGGAGTCCCGTTTCACCGATGAGGATTTTTACTGGGGCGGCAGAATGGCTCTGATGGAAATGGTCCGCACGGGAACGGGCTTCTTCAATGAAATGTACTTTAATCCCCATCTCATGCTGAAAGCACTGGAAAAGACAAATCTGAAGGCAAGGATAAATTTTCCGGTAATGGATCTGAACGATCTTGAAACAGGAAAGAAGATGTGGAAAGACTGTGAACGCTTTTTTACCGAAACTGAGGCACCCGAGGGCGTACAGCTGGGAACGGTACTCCATTCAGTATATACAAACACCAGAGAATCTCTGGAATGGATACGCGACTTCGCCGCAGAACGGGAACTGCCCATCCATATTCATGTATCAGAAACAGCCCGCGAGGTTGAGGAGTGCCGCTCAGCCAATGGAGGCATGAGCCCTGTTGAATATCTGAAGAGTCTCAACCTTCTTTCCAACCGGGTTATCGCGGCCCATACAGTCCATCTTTCGGAGAATGACCTGGCAATTCTGGCAGAGACCGGCACGGCTGTTGTTCATAATCCGGCTTCCAACATGAAGCTGGCATCCGGTGTTTTCCCCTATAAGGCATTGAGAGACAGAAATGTGCCCATTCTACTGGGAACAGACGGAGCATCATCCAACAACAATCTGGATATGCTGGAAGAGATGAAACTGGCAGCCCTCCTGCAGAAGGTGTCTTTTGAGGACCCCACCCGCCTGTCGGCACAGGAGATTTTTGATATAGCCACAATCGGGGGAGCTGAAATATTCGGTACCGGCGGCGGAGCTGTAGAACCGGGAAAAGAAGCGGATATAATCCTGATGGACTTGAAATCACCGGCCATGTTCCCTGCCTGGAATCTCATTTCCAATATGGTTTACAGCGCCTCGGGCATGGATGTAAAGACCCATATCTCAGGGGGGGCTGTACTGATGGAAAACTTTGAGATCCCCGGTTATGACAAGGTTTTTGAAGAAGCCGGACGCTGTGCCCGGCGGCTGATGTCCTGAAAAAATTATTTTCCCTGGCCGTAATGGTTTCTGGCAAAATCCTGCATGGCTTTAATATCTTCTTCTGAAATCAGATTGGGTTTACCGATAGAACGGGCCATGTAGTAGATCTGAGCAGTTTTTTCCACTACGAAAATGTTTTTTATGGCGCTGGGGAAATCAGATCCGACAACAACTGTTCCATGATTGGGGATCATCACGGCATTCCTGTCTCCCAGTCCTTTCACAACATGCTGTGCCAGTTCGGGAGTTCCCGGCAGGGCGTATTCGCAGTTGATGATCTTGTCACCGATAATCTGGACAAAATCTTCACTGACCCCCGGAAGATCTTCCCCCAGTACCCCGAACACACTGGAATAGACGGGATGTGTGTGGATCACCACATTCACATCTTTACGGGCATTCATTATGGCAATATGGAAATTGAATTCTATTGAGGGCTTTCTGTGCCCCTCTACAACTTCAAACTCGGAGTTCATCACCACCACGTCTTCCGCCTTGATATCCGGATAGGGCATGCCGCTGGGTTTAATATAAATCAGTCCTGTTTCGGGATCTCTGGCACTCAGATTTCCCCAGGTACCCACGGTCAGCCCCTGCTCGAACATCTTCATACCTTCTTCCGCAATAGCCTGTTTCAGTTCATACGATATTTTTGACACTCTATTTCTCCTTTATACGGCTTGCATCACATAATGTGAATCATACCTTTTAATTTCATCATTTCGTGAAGGGTGTTTCCTTTCTTATATTTGCAAAGCAGCACCATCAATCTTTAAAAGTAGTAATATCCTCCCTCTTTTTTGTCAATCTGAAGAATGTATGGTTCCCGATTTATCCTATAAAAATCAATTCATTAATAAATTACACACAAATTATTTGACATAAACTGATTCAAAATGTAATCTGACTTTAATATGTCTGATGAATCTAAAACCAAAAAGCCAAAATCTTCTAATTTGTCCAACATGTCAAACAACCTGAATAAAACGATCAGAAAACTGACGGGCAGTAAAAATCAGACCCTCAGCCGATCAGCCCGTAAAAGGATTATCGAATATATCCGAAGCAATGAAATTCAACCCGGAGATGCCCTTCCCACAGAAGCCGCCTTTGTTGAACTCCTTCAGGCCAGCCGTCATACAGTCAGAGAAGCCCTCATGCTCATGGAACAGGAAAATCTGATCTACAAAATTCAGGGCAAAGGAACCTTTCTGAAAAAAAGGCCCATTCATATTGAAAGCGGTCTGGAAAAACTGGAAAGCATTACGGAAGTGGTGGAAGGCTACCACCTGACTCCCGGAACCCAATGGATAGGGATAGAAATAAAAAATCCAACAGATCAGATGATTGAAGAGCTGAAACTGCAGCCCGGTGAAAAGGTTATCACCTTTAAGAGAGTCAGAACGGCCAATACAAACCTGGCATCCTATTGTGTCGATACCATGCCTCTCCGGTATTTTGAAACCATCCCCAGAGAGATCGACGAAGAGTCCCTCTTCTCCTATCTGGAAAAGACCCTGGGCATCTATATTGAAAGTGCGGTGTCCTATATCGTCCCCACACTACCCACCGGGGAGATGACCCATGAACTGGGAGTCCCCCAGGACCAGCTGTTTCTCCTTTTGCAGCAGGTTCACTATGACAGCAACGGGGTCCCTATGATTTTTTCCAATGATTATTTTCAACCAGACATTTTTAAATTCAAAGTCAATAGAACACGTTGAGAGGACGGAATGAGCAAGATAATATCCATGCACTATGAACAGGGAGTTCTGAAACTGATAGATCAGAGAAAACTTCCCGGTGAATTTGTCTATTTCGAATGCAGAACCTATAGGGAAGTTGAGTTTGCCATCAAAGATATGGTTGTTCGCGGAGCACCGGCTATCGGGGCTACAGCCGCCTATGGCGCCATTCTGGCAGCCCGTCAGTTTATGCAGGAATGCGCCGGTGACAGAAAGAGTTTTCTTAGAAAAATGGAAAAGGCTCTAGATTTTCTGAACTGTTCTCGCCCTACTGCGGTCAATCTGATGTGGGCAGTAAAAAAAATGAAAGACTGCCTGGCAGAAAACAGGGATGCCTCTGATGACACACTGATGGCAGCAGTAGAACAACTGGCCCATGATATTTTCAATGAAGACAGAGATCTGTGCATCAGCATGGGAAAACACGGGAACACCCTGGTTCCCGAAGGCGCTGTTATCCTGACACACTGCAATACGGGAGCTCTGGCTGCCGCAGGCCCGGGTACCGCTCTGGCGGTCATCCGGGAGGCCCATAATACAGGCAAGAAGATTCAGGTCTATGCCGATGAAACCCGCCCCCGTATGCAGGGCGGACGCCTGACCGCCTGGGAACTGATGCAGGAAGGGATTCCTTCCAAACTGATTGTGGACAGCACAGCAGCCACTCTGATCCGGGACGGAAAGATTGATCTGATTCTGGTGGGTGCCGACCGCATCGCCTCCAACGGGGATGCCGCCAATAAAATCGGCACATTCATGCTTTCGGTACTGGCAAAAACCTACAATGTCCCCTTCTATGTGGTCGCCCCGGTTACCACCATAGATTTTGAGATGGAAAAGGGTGATGAAATCGAAATTGAAGAACGGGATGCTTCTGAAATCACACATATAAACGGCATACAGACAGCCCCTGAAGGAATGGAAGTCTACAATCCGGCTTTCGATGTGACACCCCAGGAAAATATAACAGCCATTGTCACCGACCGGGGTATCATCTTCCCGCCGTTTAATGAGGGAATTGCCCAGTTAAAGGAGTCCGTCCAGTGAGCGAACCGGCAAGAACAGTCAATGCCATAGAAATAAAAGATCTCTCTTTCCGCTATAAAAGCGACACCAAAGAGAAGAATCCTCTGGCCCTTGAGAATATTTCTCTCAATGTGAAGAAAGGAGAATTTATAGTCATCATGGGTCCCAGCGGCGCCGGGAAATCCACTCTGGCCAACTGCCTCAACGGACTGGTTCCCCACTTTCAGAGAGGAGACTATGACGGTGAAGTCAAGGTGGGAGATCTTATTGTAAAGGAAGAGAAAGTCGGCCGGATGTCCAAGGAGATCGGCCTGGTATTTCAGGATTTTGAAGCCCAGCTGTTTTCAACAAACACCATGCTTGAACTGGCTTTCGGCCCCGAAAACTTCGGTGTTCCCCGAGAAGAAATCCACAGACGGATCATTGATGTACTGGATACAGTTCAGCTCAAGGGTTTTGAAGAGCGTCAGCCTTCCACCCTTTCAGGCGGTCAGAAACAGCGCCTGGCCATCGGTTCCATTCTGGCGACTCAGCCGGATATAATCTGTATGGATGAGCCTACAACCGACCTGGACCCTGTGGGTAAAATGGGTATCTTCAAAATAGCCCGCCACCTGCATGCAGACAGTGAGTTTACCCTGCTGATTATAGAACATGAAACCGAAGAAGCTCTCCATGCCGACAGACTGATCCTGATGGAAAACGGAAAAGTCCTCCGGGACGGACAACCGGGACAGATCCTCAAGGAAATTGAACTGACCGACCGGATCGGCATCCAGTCTCTGCAGATTCCTAAGTTTTTCAAAGACCATCTGAACACAGGGGATGCGGAACTGCCCTTAACCCCGGATGAGGGGCTGGACAGTTTCAAAAAGATGAATCTTTCTTTGGATGAGTCGGCTTACAAGGCCCTTCTGAAGAAAGACAGTGACAGAGAATCCGCATACGGCGAGGTACTCATTGATGTCCGTGACCTTATCCATGTCTATCCCAACGGCAACAAAGCCCTTAAGGGTGTCAGTCTGACAGTCCGCAAGGGTGAGTTTCTGGCGGTTCTTGGCCACAATGGAAGCGGAAAGACCACCATGGTTAAACATTTCAACGGACTTTTGTCTCCCAGTGAAGGAGATATCCTGGTCCGCGACTGCAACACCAGGGATTCCTCCATCTTTGAAATAGGTAAAACCGTAGGATATGTCTTTCAGAACCCGGATCATCAGATCTTTTCAGATACCGTATTTGAAGAGGTGTCATTCAGCCCCAAACTGAGAGGCTGCACTCAGGAAGAGATCGATGTGCGGGTTGCCGAAGCCCTTAAAGCCGTTGGCATGGAAGGAACAGAAGAGGAAGATCCCTTCTCCATGACCAAGGGACAGAGGCAGCGGATTGCTGTGGCTTCGGTGCTCTCTGCCAAACCCGAACTTATTATTCTGGATGAACCCACCACCGGACTGGACTATAAGGAACAACGGCAGATGATGGAACTGATCCGGAATCTGAATGAACAGGGTCACACAATCATCATGATTACCCACACCATGTGGGTTGTGGCTGAATACGCCCATAAGGTAGCCGTTGTGAAAGACGGAGAAATGAGCATGTACGGCAACACACGGGATGTATTCAGGGATGAGGAGACTCTGATGGAGTCCTATCTCAAAACTCCCCATATTGTAAACCTGAGCAACAAACTGGGAAAAACGGTTCTGTCTGTGGATGAGTTTAAAAGCTGTGTTCAAGTCTCCGGTTCTCCGGCCGCAGCAGAGAAGAAGGAGAATTAAGCAATGGACATGTTTTTATACCTCGACAAGAATACCTTCCTCCACCGTCTGGACCCCCGCACCAAGATGTTTGTGATGCTGTGTTCCTTTATAATTGCCCTCAGCTTTACCTCCCTCTATGTTCTGGGATTTCTATCGGTACTGATTATCGCCTACGGTATGGCCGGCCGTGTTCTGAGCAACCTGAAGCGCATACGGGTCATTCTCATAATGATTTTTCTGATGTCTGTGGTTCTATGGTCTCTCACCTTCGGCGGAGAGACCCGTCTGTGGGGTCCCTTTACCCTGGAGGGCATTCAGTTCGGAATTATGACAGGTATCCGCTTTGATATCATGATTGTATCGGGGATGATTTTCTTAAGCTCATCCAAAATAGAAGAGATTTCCCTGGGACTGGTGAAAATGAAGCTACCCTACCGTGGTGCCTTTGCCTTTTCTACAGCCATCCGGCTGGTTCCCATGATTGTTGCCACCAGCTACACCATTGCCGAAGCACAGAAATCTAGAGGACTGGATCTGGAATCGGGTAATTTCTTTCAGAGATCAAAAAAGTTTGTTCCCCTTCTGGTTCCCACCCTTATTTCGGTTATACGGGGTACCAATGTATTTGCCATGGCTCTGGAGTCCAAAGGATTCGGGTATTCAGAGGATCGGACCAACTATATGGATATCCATTTCAGAAAGAGCGATACCATTGTTTTCATTCTGTC